>CAJXLR010000076.1 GCA_913056425.1 uncultured Bacteroidota bacterium | reverse complement strand
GGAGAAGAGCTTATCCAAAAACGGGAAATTTAAGATTGCTTTGGACATAGATGGGGAGAGAATCAGCACGGCTGAGAACTACTCCAAGAAAAACGCTGAGAAAGCGGCCTGCGCGAAGGCTGCAGAGCAGTTGGGGCTACTAGAAGACTAAACGTCCCAAGCGTCGAAAAGCTTGGTGATTAGCATGTTCTCTTCCTTTGCTATTTGCTCATCTGCACGAACCAATTTCATAGCAAATCGCAAAAAATCTGTACGCTCTTCATCGGTACTTTGGCTGTAGAAATCCTGGGCTAGGTGAACTAATTCGTCTTCGTACTTGTCTGGCGGAACACCGGCTAAAAAATCGATGGCGTCTTCGAAGTTGCTTCCTTGAGGGAAGTTTTCTTTAATATATTTAACGATGATACCCCCTTCGCGGGCGTCGTAATCTCCATCTGCTTCTGCCAGCAGAGATAACATGATGTATCCGGATAATTCTTTGTTAAAGCTTGATCTATACATAGTCGTTATTCGCTACAAGTTTAGTTATTTTTGATTCGCTAGAGTACTTAATATCAACAAATGAACCAACTTAAAGTTCTGATTATAACGACGATAATCTGCTTGTCGAGCGCTGCTCAAGCACAGTTTTTTAAAGCGAATGTTTTGGGCACTGTAAACTTTGCACAGGTAGATGGGGATCACATAGGTGGCTACAACAAATTTGGTTTAAACCCCGGCATAGGGATATACCATGAAATGGACGATACGAAGGCATATGGTTTTGAAATTGTCTATGCGCAAAAGGGGAGTAAGTTGGTGAATGACCCGGATGCTGCTATACAGCCCATCTTTATCATAAAATCAGCTTACATAGAATTTCCAATGTACTTCCAACTGAAGCTCAATACAATTGATGCACTGAGCGTACATACCGGTGTAAGTGTCGGGGTTAATATCTCTGGCCCCATAGATGATGGACCTCGTGTATCAGATGCCGAGTTCAACACAATCGAATCAGCATTTCTCTTGGGAGGTAGTTACCACTTTAGCGAGAATCTATCGTTTCGCGTCAGACATGGTTTGTCCATTAATCGCATTGGTGGAAACTACCCGGTAAGACAGCGTACTTTCAATCGATTTGGAATGTACAATCGCTGGTTTAACGTGGGTTTTGTTTTTGGACTAGGTGGGTAGTTTTACCAGTTGATTTTCTCCTCTTCTTCTTTCTTTTTCACGCCTTTAGACGGAGTAACCTTTTTCTTTTTCTGCGTAGGTGTAGTGGTTGTTGTTCGTCTGCTTGGTGATGTCGTTCTCCGATTGTTGTAATTGTACGGATTGTTTGAAGGTGGTGTATGTGTCCGCGTCGGAGGTCGGGTAACATCGTTGCTCGACGGTTGTGGGCGAAACAGTTTCCAGTTTAGCGCCACACCATAAACGAATAAGTCGGTATGAGGCCAAGTCTGAGATTCATATTCAATGGCTGTGGCGGTTTCCACGGTTTGGTCTAAGTCGAAGTAGCTCGCTTGGTTTCCGCGCGTATAATCTGCTCGTACTTCTATGCCAAAGGATCTTCCAACTGATATTCTCGAACCCATACCCACGCCATAGCGGAATGTTCTGTCTTTGTGAATGGTTTGGACGTCGTCTTCGTACTCCTCACTGTAACCTTTTACTCCAGTGGTGGTCTCTGATACGAACTTTCTGTGTCCGATAATCACATCACTAAAAAAGGTCAGTCGGTCGTTTGCCTTGTAGCCAAAGCGAGTGGTGAAGTGATGACCTGTACTTCTGTTCACAAATCGCACCTCGCCTTCTTCATTTATTGGGTCGGTTAAGTCAACATCAAACGACTTAGTTCCACTTTGCAAGAAATCGAAGTACATGCCAAACCGTATTTCAAACGGTTGGTTTTTGGGTAAGATCGAGGAAGAGTGCAGGTTGAAAAACATTCCTCCACCGGGTTTGTACACGCTACTATCGAAGCGATCAACCGGACCAAGTCCCATGCCCCCAATTCCAATTTGCCATTGGGCTTGACTGGCAAGGGTAGCAACTAATAATACTGTGAGGGTAAATAGACGTCTCATACACTCAAAGATAGTACAAGACTCGTGCCGCCGTTAAATGAAGAAGTTAAACGTGTCGCCACGTAACCCAAGTCTCAAAGTTTCCAGTGGAATTACCTCATTTGGAGCAATGTTGCCCAAGCTCACGTTACTGCCGTAAAGCTTAATGAACCAAAGTTGCTGTGCTTTTTGGGGGGCTTCCCACAGAATTTTTTCTTGAGGGATTTGCGTGAGGATTTCTTCGACAAGTCCAGATCTAACTTCACCGCTTTTTCGGAAGATGCCTACTGTTCCGCTTTCACGTGCTTCGGCAATTACCTTCCACGCGCCAGCTTCAAGCTCCGCTTTCATCATGGCAATCCATTTATATGGAGGGATAATCTTTTCGGCATCTTTGGATCCAACCTCAGATAGTACAGTGAAATTCTTCGCCAAGGTGTTGATGTATTCACACTTTTGGTCTTGAGAAATCTCGATACTTCCATCACTCACCTCGGCGTGGGTGATTTTATATCGATCCAAGAACTTCATATAGTCGTCCAACCGATCGCGCACAACAAAAGCTTCGAACAATGTTCCACCAAAATAAACAGGAATGCCCGCTTCGTGGTACATCGCTATTTTCTCATCCAGTCTTGGCGTTACAATACTGGTCCCGAAACCTAACTTCACAATATCAACGTACTGCTCAGTCATCGATAAGAAATCTTCGACCTCTCGATGGCTTAGTCCCTTATCCATAACCATAGTCATTCCCTTCTCTCTGGGTTTAACAGTTCGTTCAGGAAGTTTAGGCAGCTGGTAATTATATGTCTCGTTCATTGTCCTTGTTGTTCGAATATAAATCTATAATGTCCTTAATGGATTGATTTTCTTTTAGTTGTGGCGCATCGCCGTAGAGCAAGTAGTGTTGGTCTGGTCGGATAAGTAGTGCATCTGTGAGTCGGTCTAACCCTTCTTCCGATCGCCCGGTTAAGAAAAGGTAAGCCGCCAATTTGTACAACATGCTGAAACTTTGAGTCATCAGGTCTAGACCTTCATACAACGTTTCAATGCCTTGCTCTGTCGTGTTGTACTGATGATGTAAACTTGAAAGTAGAAGCCACACTGATTCTCGGTAAGGTAAAGAAGCCTTCATGCCTTCTAGTGTCTCAAAGGCTTCATCAATTTGCTCAACCGTGATTTGGGTTTTCACCAACTCCAATAGAATGTACTCGTCGTCGGGCAACAGCTGATTTGCTTTTTTCAGAAAGCTCAGCGCTTCCATATTCTTGTTCTCAAGAAGGTAGGTTTGTCCCAAACCGTGCCATGCATGCGCGAATTTTGGGTCTATCTTAAGAGACAGTTTGTAGTACATTCTCGCTTTAGAAAGCTTGTGAACTGCTTTATAGCAATCCCCTAAGTTAACGTAAGCATATTGGTCAGGTCCTTCAATTTTGATGTATTCATCAAATGCCTCAGAGGCTTCTGGAAATTTTCTCAAGTCGATTAAGCACTGACCTTTTTCAAAGTACGCTTCCGCATATTCATCGTCAATGGCTATGGCAAAATCATACGCTCGAAGTGCTTCTTCGAAGTTGCCTTTTGCCAAGTACATCTGACCCAGGGTTAGCCAAACCACTTCATGATACGGGTCGTTATCTAAATACGACTTAAAAATCCGAACACCCTCTTCATAAGCATCCATCAGTTGAATGGCAAAGTGCGACTCAAGAATAAGTCGGTCTTCTTCAATTTTATTCGAAAAGATCTCCTCAATCATGCTGATTGCGAGCGCTTGGTTGCCGATGTTGAAATAGACAAACATTTTGAGCACCAGGACATCTGTTTTGAACGCACCATGATCCAGAGCTCGATCAAACATCTCCAAGGCTTCCATTGGCCGGTTCATGAGTTCTAAAATGCTCCCTTTTTGTGCTAAGTAGTCCGGATTGTTCGGATCTAAATCCAATGCAACATCAATGAGTTGCAGGGCTAAATCCGTATTGTCTGTGATGGTGTTGATGTAGGCTTTTTTGCCATAGAAAGAGGCTTCGAACGGATGTTGGTCGATTCCAACCTGAGCAACCTTAAGTGCTATTTTGTACTTAGGTTTCTCGATGTAATAATCGATGATGTGATTGAGATTTTCGGTTGAGTAATAGGAGAAATCCCCATCACTCAAATCATTCTCAAATCGCTCAATTAAATCTTTCAGTTCCCCGTCGGTGATTTCCTCTTCGTCCATTCACACTAGTTTACACAAAGCTATGATAATCGTGTCAAACTAAAATGTTGCTTCAATCGATTTATACCTAATTTTCCCACAAATATCTGAGTCATGAAAAAAGGAATTCTTTTCCTAGCCACAGCACTAATCTCGTCTTGCTTATTTGGGCAAGTATCAATTCGACAATCTAATTGGCAGCAAAGGTGTGATTATTACTTAGACGTTAGTCTGAACGACATAGAACACAGTCTTACCGGAACGGGTAGATATGTGTATACGAATAACTCACCGGATGCCCTTGATACATTGATTTTTCATATTTGGCCAAATGCCTACAAAGACGACCAAACAGATTTTGCGAGACAGCAATTACTCAACGGTAGTAAGAAATTCCATTTTGCGGACGATTCATTGCGCGGATACATTTCTAAATTAGATTTTCAGGTAAATGGACAACAGGTAGATTGGTCGTATTTCGGAGATCAAATTGATATAGCGGTGTTGCCGCTAAAGGAGAGAATAAAACCGGGTCAGACAGTTGAGATTACCACACCATTTTACGTTAAAATTCCAGGCAGTTTCTCGCGTTTTGGACATCAAGGTCAAGGCTATCAGATGACCCAGTGGTATCCGAAACCAGCAGTTTACGATGTGAACGGATGGAATCAGATGCCTTATTTAGATCAAGGTGAGTTTTATTCTGAGTTTGGGAAGTTTACGGTTAACGTAACTGTTCCAGATAACTATGTTGTTGCTGCAACGGGTGAGTTGCAAACGGCATCTGAAAATCAGTTTTTGATAGACCGGATGAATAATCCGGTAAGTAAAAACGATGAAATTACATCATCGAGCACCACAAAGACACTCACCTATGTTCAAGACAATATTCACGACTTTGCCTGGTTTGCAGATAAACACTTTAATGTAAAGCAGGATGAGGTAAAGCTGAACGATGGAAGTGTTGTGAAAACTTGGGTTTATGCGACACAAAAAAATCTAGATTACACGGATGATATAGCGCTTGCGTTAAAGTATTATTCAGAGCATTGTGGAATATATCCGTACAAACATTGTACGGTGGTAAAAGGAGCGCTAAAAGCAGGCGGAGGAATGGAATACCCGATGATTACAGTTGTGACATCGCTGAATAAGGAAGTAATCGTGCACGAAGTGGGTCATAACTGGTTTTACGGAATTTTAGGGACAGACGAAAGGCGCTACCCTTGGATGGACGAATCCATAAACTCCTATTTTGAACATGAAACGATCCATGGCAGTGATACAGCTGAGGATGTATCGCTAGATCCACCTACGATTAGGACTTTGATGAAGTCGGGTCTCAATTCAGGTTTAATGCGGCTGGGGTATGAACAAATTGAGGTAACAGAGCTACATCAAGCTATTGGAGAACACAGTAAACTGCTAACCGGAGCGAATTATGGTATGATGGTTTATGGTAAAGGGGCGGATGCATTTGGTTACCTGCGCGACTATTTGGGGCAAGAAACGTTTGACGAGTGTTTTCAAGCGTATTACTTCAAGTGGAAGTTTAAACACCCGCTACCAGGAGACATGAAAGATGTGTTCGAGAAGGTAAGTGGCAAAAATTTGAGATGGTTTTTTGACGAGCTTATAGCTACTGAAAATCACCTTGATATGGCTGTAATGGATGTTACTGCAGAAAATATAACGCTGAGCAATTTTGGAGGAGTAAGTGGGCCGGTGCCGCTTGGTTTGTTTAAACACGGGGAGCTCGTAAAAACAATTTGGGTGGAAGGATTCGAAGGAGACACTGTCTTGAGTATTCGGCCGGGAGATGCCGACTTGGTAAAACTAGATCCTCGAGAAATTACGCTCGACTACAAACGATCAAACAACACAATGCGGGTTAAGGGAATTGCGCGAGGTGTTGAACCGCTCCGAATTCGGTACATGAATTTCTTGCACGACCCCAATGCAAACTCTTTAAATGTACTACCACTGCTGGGTTATAATATTCACAACAAATTGATGCTTGGTGCCTCGTTTAACAACATAACAGCACCTCGCGAACGCTTTGGTTTTAATACCACTGCACTTTACGGTTTTGGGACAAAGGATATTAACGGAATCGCAAATATCTCTTACATCTTCCCTCGAAATAAACCATTAATGGAATGGGGATTTGGTGTCAAGGGGATGCGTTTTGCTTTCGACAACGCCAACCAATCGTTCAATAAAATTGAGCCCAACTTGGTTTTTAGATTCAGAAACAAGGATAAACGTATGCCGCAGTTTAGCCGACTTACTTTAAAGTCGACGATACTCACGTACGATGAGAACTATAGTGTAGACGATCGGCTAAATCAGTTACGCACAGACACAACTGGCCGACAGACATTTACTCGTTCGCTTACGGATGCATTTTTTACGGTTGAGTATTTAATGGCGAATAACAAGGCGATTAATCCGGGTCAAGCAAAATTGTGGCTTGAAGCAGGCATGCCGCAACAAAGCATCACACGAAATGATACCACAACCGGAATGTTGGTTGAAGAGGTGAGTGATGACTTTTTCGTAAAGCTCAATGCAGAGTGGTTGAAAAAGGTGACATACAAACAAAAACGGAAGAGTTTCAATACGCGATTATTTGCTGGAGTGTTCCTAGACGAGTCGGACCGAGGTTTGTATCATTACAGAATGGAATCGGCTGCGGGCAAATGGGACTACAGGTTCAGTAAGCTTCTCATGGGTCGGGGAGCGACTGAGGGGACCTTTAGCAGACAAGTTGTGTCACAAGATGTATTCTTGAAGGAGCCTGGAACTTTTAGCAATATCAGTCAGTGGGTAGTAGCAGCAAATTTTTCGGCAGATGTCCCGTTTAAGCTTCCGTTGGCAGTTTACTTCGATGGTGTCTTCAGAACGAGTTATACTGGAGATATAATCAATACCATTTTTAATGGAGACCCGAATGTTTATTGGGGTTGGACTGGTGGAACCGGAAGTGCAACCGCCCAGCAGCAATTCTGTAACTCAGTTCTTCCAGCTTATACGGTTTCAAGCAATTCCAATTGTGTTGGAGATCAGATCGACTTTGAAGACGCTTCATTAACATCTTCT
>CAJXLR010000075.1 GCA_913056425.1 uncultured Bacteroidota bacterium | reverse complement strand
CGCAGATGTGAAACAAGTTCCTGTAGCTGAAGTGGCTGAAATTACCACTCGAAACGCCAAAGAACTGTTTCGGATTTAGTTACTTTTGCAATCCTTTCGGAGAGATGCCAGAGCGGTCGAATGGGCTACCCTGGAAAGGTAGTGTGCTCGTAAGGGTACCGAGGGTTCGAATCCCTCTCTCTCCGCATAGATACAGTACCAAATTGTACCAAAATGCTCAAAACCAACGTTTTGGGCATTTTTTTGCCCAAACGGGTGTACCAAAATGCACCAAAATGTACCCCTGTTGGGTGGCTTAGCGGATTGACTTTTTAGAAACCCAAAAAAGTCAACCCAGCAATGTTACAAAATGGTACATAATAGTACTGATGGTCAGTGAGTTACGGTTAGGTTTTTTCGTCTAAGTTGCCACCTTTGAAATGGAAATGGAGGGCTTAATTAACGTTAAGGCAGATGTACAACGAGAGATCAAGTTACTCGCTGGTGTTTTTAATCAGCAGAACGAAACCGAAGGTGAATGGAGAATGTCCTATTTACCTGAAAATCAACATTAATGGGGACAAAATCAGGTTCCCAGTAAAGCGCCACATTCTACCCGACAAGTGGGATTCTAACCGAGCTCGGATGAAAGGACGCACCAAAGAGGCGATAATTTATTTGTAATCCAAACCAGTTACTGTTATTCATTATAGTACCATAATACGAAGATTCATTATTGCCTTCGCCAAAACTAACTGGATCGGATTGTTCGATTTCAAATCCTTCAGACTCCCCGTAAAAAGCGGAAATCGTAGTTTGTTTAGTTGATGATTAAACGAGAAACCAAATCCTGGTATTGGGCCTGAGGTATTAATTGCGAAAGAGTTTTTTGCATACTCCCGGTCTTTTTTCCAAAATGCTAATTTACTTTGGCTAAATAGAGAGGCTGAACTCCCTAATAGCAGAAATACGATTAAAAAATTTTTTAGCATGCAGGCAACTTAATGCATGTCAATCGTAAGTCCAATACGATCCACGTCATTACTTAAAGTATAGTTTTCAATGGTTTGTAATAAAGATTTAACTCTATCTGACAATAGTTTTTTTGTAAAAAAAAAATGATATTCGCTCATGCGAAGTATTAATGTCTATTTACTCCTAGTACTGAGTGCATCTCTCCTTGGTCCAGCCAATGCCCAAACGATTCAAAAGCCAACCATCCCAGAAAAAGGGGTCGGATACAATATAGAAGTCAAGAACGACACCTTGGCTTTTAAACGCTCTGGGGACTGGGATTTTTCAAGTTTAACCGGATTAATCCAATGGACACCAACAGAAATATCACCCATTGATTCAAATCCCTCGTCTGCAGATTATCCAAATGCTACACACGTGAAATATGAGGATGATGGAGAGTTCATGTTGGGTTATCGGGATGATGGTTTTACATTCCACGGAGAAAAAACCGTTCTTTCGTCTATTTACGAAGAGCCTTTAACGGTAATGCCATACCCATTTGGTGTTGGTGATAAACATGAAGAGCGCAAAAATGAAAATCCATTCACCGTGGTTAATGGGCCTCCCTATTTAATTCGAGATGATAGAGCTATCACAGAGGGAATTGCTAGTGGCAAACTAACAATGCCTGACAAAACAGTCTTTGAAAATGCCATATTGGTTAGAGCCAGACGCACATGGTTTGACCGACAAATTGGATCTTCGGCATGTATTACTAATATGGATGCTTATCAATGGTGGGTTGACGGATATGCCATACCTGTTGTAGAAACTAGAATTATGACACAAAATGGCCCATGCCCTCCTGGTTTTCAAAACGTGTTAGTGACAAAATTTATTAATGGCCTCCCTTTAAATATCAGCAGCAAAAAGCGATCTCTTTTAAAAGTTTATCCAAACCCGAGCTCCGAAGTACTGAATATAAAATTACCTGAGGGACTTTTGGAGAGTGGTTACCAAATATGTAATGCAAATGGAAAAATATTACAATCTGGTGTAATACAAACGGGCACTAATCAAATCAATATTTCCAAATTATCAGCAGGCCTATATTGTATAACGTTAACTGCTGAATCACATAATCATGTCAGGTTTGTTAAAACAACTAACTAAACAACACATCATAAATATGAAAAATAAAAAACTACTTCTTCTTGCATTCTCTGTTATCAATTTTACACTTTTCACAAAAGCTCAACAGATTGATAAACTAATTATTCCTGGTGATGGTATAACCATGAAATTCGACCAAATCCTTGATACGTTAACCGTTAATAATCAGGGTCCTTGGGATTTTTCAAAAATTAAACCTACTGGATCCTACGAGATGTCTATTTTGCCAATAAAAGAATCTCAACATGCTTCAGATTACCCAAACGCAACACATGTACTGAAAAGTGAAAATGGCGAGTTTTTCTGGAACTACGGAAAAGACGGATTGTATTCAATGGGCAGGGTGACTGATAATATAGAAGTTAGCTACGATACAGGGCTTCAGATTTTTTCTTATCCATTTGATAATACTTTCAAACAAACAAAGGAAATCAAAACAACTCACTACTTTACACCAACTAAAACACAAGAACCTTGGCAGGACAAAATTGAGATAGAGGGTGTGAATTTCGGAACATTAACACTTCCTGATGGTGAGAAGTATTCAAATGTGTTACTTGCAAAAGGTAAAAGAACCACTATTCAGGGACCACATTCAATTTTAGGTGTAACCTTAACATTAGAAGAATATTTTGAACAGTTTTGGCTTGGAGATTATCCACTACCTATCATGGAAAATTACTACGTGATAAGCACAAGCCCGACAGGTACAAAAAAGTTGGAATTTAAACGGACTCTGTTTTTGACCAGAAGTTTTATGAATACCGAAACAAAAGACCAGTCGGGTATCGAGTTGGGTATCGATTTTTATCCCAACCCTACAAACAGCATCGTGTATTTTGGTTCAAAACAAGAACGTGTGACCATATTCGATAGTAAAGGGTCCTTAATCTTCAGTGCTTTAGATGTACAAGAGGTTGATGTTTCCAATATTCCACACGGATTTTACACTGTGAAATTAGAAAATGAAGGCAATTTTAGCAGCCACAAACTGCTGAAAAATGATTAGCCCTTGACAACAAATTAATTTAATCTTACACTCATAAAAATATGTCAATCTTAATTATCGCCATCCTCATTTCTGCCATCAGTATATATGGTGCAGTGATGCTAAAACGCTTGTACTTCTTATTGGGGTACTTTTTATTCTCTTTGCTTGCATTATCCGCATTGATACCGACATTTAATAATGATAAAATGCTATCACTTACTTCTATTGCTCTCTTTTTAGTAATGGGTATCATCTCGTTTCCTGCAAAAAAGAACATATCAGACTACGAAATGAACGAAGAGGCGAAACCTTTAATAAAATCCTTTATGCTTAAAACACTTCTTTCATTAAGTATTGTAAACATCATTGCCATTTTCATGGTAAAATTTGATCCTAATATGCCTGAAGGCATTACAGAATCCATGCGCGTTTACCCGATGATAATGCATGGCGTATTGGGTGTTCTTCCGCTGTATGTTATTGTGAAAATGTCTCAATTAAGCAAGCTCAAATAAGATTGGATTATGTACCACTCAAAATGAGTTAGATACCATAGAATGGAAAAAGAATTATGTCTTACAAATACAAACAGTTAAGGCCGTCTTTTGGATGGCCTTGAACATAGATGAGTGAGGATAATTATTCTTTTGGTGGTATCGGTTGTAAACGCAAGTAAGTGTTTGAAACGTTTCATGAGCCCAGTACGCTCCAAGGACACTATGGGAGTGAAGGAAATGCTTCTCATGCCATACTAGATTTCCCGTGGTAATGAATTACTGGTTTCAAGGATTATGAAGTGGAGTTGGGCGAGTAATCAGGAGGTGAGCCTGCCTGTCGGCAGACAGGTGTCAGTGTGAGTGCGAGTGTGAGTGTGTCGGGACATTCGACGTTTGGAGGAACGTCTGTGAGGACCTATTTCAATCCTCTGGTGAAGTCTCGAATAATCCTTACTTGTTGGTTTACGCCTTTCGTAATTGAGTTTACACTAATGGTAGCACCTGAGATTCCATCGATGTTTTGCCCTACTTTGTATGTCGTGTCTTTCTCAAACTGTTTGAGCCAGCCTCGATTGGCAATTTGATATCCGTGATTTGAAGAGTATTCCAGTACTCGGACTCGTTTTACACAACACCCATTATTAAACGCAGTCATGTAAAAAAACTGTTCGAAGCTTGTAGCATCTTTGCTCTCGTCGTTTGGCTTATCACAACCACCGACCTTGCAGCCAAGAGCTCTGCTGATCAGTGTGAACCCATACGTGCTGTCACTTCCACTTATCCTAAAAAGTTTGTGGTCTGCAGCCAACGAATCGGGCAATTCTACAGCATTACATGCCACGTCTTTACCATACGTTTTGTACACCTGTTTTTCCATCTTTCTTGAGAGGTATTCTGGAACCAGTGAGAACCCTCCAAAAGCGTAGATGCATACAGCTAAGACAAACAGCACGGTATGACTGAGACGCTTCATTTTACCTAAACCAGTAACCTACTCCGGCATTTATTGTGTTACTAACCTTGTTATTCCCATCTTCTATCCGCTGGTAATCGGCCTTGAGAACCATTGAATTTGTAAGGAAATAGGAAAGACCCGTAGTTACGATGTCGTTTTGAAATGAAGCATCAACGCCTTGTCCTTCATTTACGGAGGCGTGTGTGTTATACGACGAGTATCGGACAAACGGGACAAGTCTTTGCTTTAGCTTAAACAATGAAGAGATATCGTAGCCCGCTTCCACATAATAGCCATAAGCTGAAGTTCCGAGATCTGATCCAACGAAACCATTATACTGGTTTGTGTTCGATAAGTTCATCATTATCCATTGACCTCGAGCCTGAAACTTTTTTTGTTGATATCTGAAGTCAAGACCAATCATTTGAACACCAACCGATGAACTGTCGGCTTGAGCAACCAAGTGCGTGCTGTCCAAACTTAAGTTGTTAAACAAGGAAGATTCAGTTTGGCCAAGATAGGCCGCCAAACCAATGTCTAGACCTTTAACACCGAAGTAGGTTAGCTTTCCTGCAAAGTCCGGGTGCGACATCGTCACTTGAGATCCTTTTTGTCGTGCGCCTCGTATTGGTTTTGCTCCATTTAGCTGCCCTTCTCCATCATATCCTAATGGACCGTTTACTGCATATAATTGGTATCGCAGTCCAATATTAGTCAGGTTTCCGGCAAAACCTGCCCCAATTTCACGCCATGTTGTTGGCACAAGTACGTTGTCAATTACGGGACGTTCAACACCATTAAAAACCGTTGGTTCGTGGTATTCATTCACAATGCCCATTGGAATCAGCATCAGTCCGGCTTGGAAGTTCAACCATGGTTTTATCTCATGGTTCAAGAAGGCCTGCTCCAAAAAAACTTCCTTAATATGCTCAATCTCAATCTCTGTAATGAACGATGTCTTTTTATTGAATCGGTAACCGAAAAGTAATACTTGGCGGTGTACATCCAACATGCCGTTGTTTCGCATGTTACTACCGAAAGGTTGATTAAAATGTACCTCACCGTAGGCGGCCATGAGTAGATTGCCATCTTTACTTGCGATCAAAGTTTGAGCGGAGTTTACTCGTGGGATGTGATTGCTGTCGTTTTTTACCTGTCCAAAAACCTGATTTGCTATCAGGGTAATAAGACCAAAGACCAGTGCTTTGCGCATTACTCGTTCTACTTAGTTTCAGGGCAAAATTATTTTTATTTAGAATAATTAAAAATAAAATGATGGATATCATAACGAAAAAGTACGCTGTAAACCTTCTTTACCAACAGTGCTCAACAAAACTTAATTTCGAACCATGATTGTTTACAACGTAACCTGCTTAGTGGACGACTCAGTTCACGATGAATGGATAGACTGGATGAATTCGGAACACCTGCCTGAAGTAATGGCAACCGGTAAGTTTGTTTCGTATCAGATGTATCGGATCGATCCACATCAAGACGGAGATAGTGGAACCAGCTATTCCATTCAGTATCGAGTAGAGACACGTGAGCTATATCACGATTACGCCGAAAACCACGGACCTGCGCTTAAGGCGAAAACGGTTGCAAAATTTGGTGATAGAATCGCAGCCTTTCGAACAATTCTAGAGGAGGTTTAAAGCTTCTCGGATGGGAGTTTGCTCCATCGAAACCATACGTAAGAGCACACAGCTAGGATGCACAATGCGATAAACTGTGAATGCGAGAGCGCTCCATTGAAAACAAATCCTCGTGCTACATCTCCTCGGTAAATTTCATTTATCGATCTACCCACGGCATACATGACCATGTACACCAACATGAGCTGACCGTCGAACGTCTTGCGTTTTTCCAGCCATAATAGGGTAATCACAATCACGAGATTTATGCCGATGTCGAATAGTTGAGTAGGGTATAGCGGCGTATTCATTGGGTTTGCCAATGTTTTAGGGTGACTAAATGTTACTCCCAGCCAGTTGTCACAGACCTTACCGTGACAGCATCCCGCCATAAAACAACCTACTCGACCAAAACCTTGAGCTATAGGTCCAACATACGCAAGGATGTCTAAAAACGGACGAACCGGTATTTTGTGTTTTCGTAACCACAGGATTATGGTTGGTATCACAAACAACACCGAACCATAAAACACGAACCCGCCACCAGATATTTTGAGCATGGATTGAGGATCTTGAATAAACTTCGAGGCATCCTCTAAAAAGAAAAAGACCTTACCGCCAACAAATCCGGCAACGATAGACCAAACGAAAATTGTTGACAGCTGATCTTGATTAATGCCAAATTTTTTGACTCGTTTCGACATAAACCAATAGGATGTCAGTATCCCAATTGCAATGAGTAGCCCGTAACTGTAAAGGGTAATGTGGTCGGGAAGAAAAGACCTTAAGAAGTTGGGAGTTTCAAATCTGAATACTACGGGATACATGAGCCAAAATTACTCGAATCAAATTAAATCATTGTGCTTGTAAACACGACCTTTCCATACATTTTTGATTGGTAGAAAATAGAATACAGCTGTTGCCAATGTGTTGAGCAAAACATAAAATTCGTACGCAACGAGGTAGAGCAAACTTTGCGGTTTTAGCCGAATAAGATTGTGAAGTGATTGGATGTAAAAGACTTGAAGTAATGCCTTTAAACTCCAAACCATGAGCGCAAGCTCCAAGTTCTGGGTTGCCATTACTATCAACGCCGGAACAAATAAACCGTAAAGCACTAACATGAGTTTCCAGTTTAGCGGCAAGTCCGCAGCACCAATGAGCCATCGTTTCCGTT
>CAJXLR010000074.1 GCA_913056425.1 uncultured Bacteroidota bacterium | reverse complement strand
TTTCAACTGGATAAAATTGAGCTCGGTCATGTGACAGGAAGTGTACTTTTAGAGGAGAAGCACTTGCAGCAAAATTACTTTGTACATGGTGGTGTTTCTTCAACAGCGTGCGACATAGTAATGGGATTTGCTGCTTACTCTGTACTGCCTAAAAACTTTGGAGTTGTAACGGTTGACCTAAATGTTTCTTTTCTTAACCCCGGTATTGGCGATAAACTTGTAGCCGAAGGAAGAGTCGTGAAAGTGGGAGGGCAGATCGTGTTTTGCGAAGCCGAAGTTTATGTTGAACGGGACGGTCAGCGAACTCAAACAAATCGAGCAACATCAACCATGTTCAAGGTGGATTTGACTAAGTTGAAATCTAAACAGTGATCACTCTACTGTACTAGCATCCATAAGTTTTGCGTTTGAACTACATCCAAGTAATTAAGTTTGCCCTAGTTTGAAAGACGAGTTCAAATCGGTCTATTTCAAGTATTTCCAACCGATGTGTAGGTTGGCAAAGTTCTATTGTGGTGACTCGCAAACCGCGCAAGATGTCGTTCAACAGATTTTTACAAACTTGTTGGAGCGAGGTGTCAACTTCGAAACCATTGACAGTGTTGAAGCCTACTTAATGCGATCGGTTCGGAACAAGGTAATCACCGATCAATCAAATCGCAAGGTAACTACAGCGCTTTCGGAAGAGAGCAGTCAGACAAATATTGGCGCTGTTGAGCAATTGGAGGCGCGAGAAACAAAGCAACGCTTGGATAGTTTAATTTCTCGACTTCCGGAAAAACGCCAAATCATTTTCAAAATGAGCAGGTTCGATCAGATGACCTACAAACAGATCGCTGAGTCGTTAGATATTTCCATTAAAACCGTAGAAAATCAAATGATTGCTGCCTTAAAATTCTTAAGGAATGAATTTTTTCAATCTGAAAATCAATAGGTTAAGATTTTTATTTCAGAATGAATGGGGGTAAGCGAACTAAAAATAGTCTTACAAGTACAATCCGGGATTATGAACTATTTACAAGGAAATACCTTGTTGAGGTATTTACTTAATCAGTGCACAGTTGAAGAGAAAAAGCAACTGGCTGATTGGCTTGACGAAAGTCAGCAAAATAAAAATACATTGAACTACCTGCGAGGTCAGGTGAATTTAATGTCGTTGTAAAACCATATGAATAAAGAAACTCTCATAGCACGCTATCTTGATGGCAAAATAACCGATGAGGAACGCAAGGTTTTTGATAACCTTTTAGCTACGGATTCGGAGTTTGCCGTTGAATTTGCTAACTATCAGAAAATCTGGGAGATAAGTAGTGCTTTGAATGTTGATGATTCAGAATTTAACGTAACTGCGAGCTGGAACCAATGGATGAATAAAGATACAAAGGATGTCGTAAAACCAATGTATACACGTCCTTGGTTCCAGAGTTTCGCAAGGGTTGCTGCTGTTGTTGTTATTGCGCTTTCATCTTATTTCGTTTTCCACAAGTACACGAGTGATTCGTTTAATCCGGGGCTTGTGCATGAAACGAAACAAGATAACCAAGTTGTTGGGCTTTCAGATGGCTCACATGTTTACCTAGACGATGTTTCCGAACTCGTCATTGACCGTTCGTTCAACGAAGAATCACGTACAATGCGATTGAACAACGGTAAAGGCTTTTTTGTCGTAAAACCGGATAAAGACAAGGCGTTCGAGGTGGTAACAGACCACCTCACCGCCATTGTTAAAGGAACTACTTTTCTTGTTAGGACAGACGACCACTCTGCTTCTGTCGGTGTAAACACCGGAGTTGTTGAAGTGCATGTTGGCAATCAGACTGTGACTCTAAGAGCCGGCGATCAGATTGATTTTGACGCCAGTAATGGCGGAGTGGTCACTCGTTCTGTCTTTAAGAAAGAAGCCTTTGAAACATTACAATCAGAGTCTTTCAAGTACCACGACGCACCGTTGAAAGTGGTATTAAATGATTTACTTGCTGTGAAAGGATTGAAAATTATCGTTCCGGAATCACTAGAGTCACAGCGATTTACCTTGGCACTTAACCAGTCATCCTCAGATGATATCGTAAACACGATTGCCGTTGCTGCAGGTATGCAGTACAAAAAGGAAGCGAATGCTTACATTCTGTTTCCCAAGTAGTTAAATCTTCCATTTCGCGTCATCTTTCTCCCTTAGGAAATCTATCTCAACATCAGTTTTAGTAGATTTACCGTGATTTGAATCGGTTATATCTAGTTGGAATTGTCGTCCTCACACTATTCAGTGGGGTAAAGTCTTACGGGCAGTGCGACTTTCTTAACCAACATGTAACTTTAAATCGGAATCAGGTGAAGCCCGAAGTTCTGGTACAAGAACTTTCGGAACGCTATGATTTTCAGGTGAATTATGCTCAAAATGTATTCCCCGATAAGCTCCTAAACGTCCAAGTTAATCAGCAAAAACTGAAACATGTGTTGAACAGCGTTGCACGATTTTCAGATGCTGAATACGTATGCACCGGCCCCAATACTGTGGTTTTTAGAAAACGTATGGCTACAAACCAATACGTACTCTCCGGCATAGTAACAGATAGCACCTCTGGACAACCAATTCCGGGTGCGCTAATTGTGACCGAAATCGGTTTTGAAGAAGCGGATCAAGACGGTTATTTCCAGGTTCGTTTACAGACGTTACCCTCATACATCGAGATTTACAAACCGGGTTTTTTTAATAGAGCAACTCTGGTGACAAAAATCCCGGGCATCCCAATAAACATAGCCTTAAGACCGGATAATACACTTAATCCTGCCGTGGTTGACATCTATGATTCTCTCTTAATGGTTCGAAAAACGGGAGGAGTTAATATCAATATGACTGAGTTGAATAAGATTCCGTCTATTGCGGGTTCACCAGGCATCTTAAATAGTTTGCGATTCCTACCGTCCATTCAAAGTACAGTCGAAGTAAATAGCGGCATGGTGGTGCAAGGTGGAGGAAGAGATCAAAACTTAGTTCTTTTTGACGGTATGGAGCTCTACAATCCAATGCACCTATTTGGATTATTCTCGGTATTTGATGAAAACTCTATTCAAAGTGTGTCATTCTACAAAAATGCAATTCCTCCCATGTATAGCGGGCGTTTGTCGAGTGTTTTGGATGTAAAAAGTAGAGTAGGAGACTTTCAGAAATGGAGAAGCCGGCTAAACATCAACCCGGTATTGATGGAAGGCCTTGTTGAAGGACCGATTAAAAAAGATAAAACAAGTCTACTTGTCTCCGCCCGACGATCATTCACCGATTTCTTTCCACTGTTCTACGAGCAAATCCAAGCACAAAATGAACTAGCACGATTCAAATATTACTTCTACGATGTCACTTCTACTCTAAATCATAAGTTTTCTCCAAAGTCAAGCCTCTATGTTACAGGGTATTATGGTGGAGATATTGGTTATATCCGTGATGACCGTAAAGAAACCGGTATTGTATTGAATGAAACGGAGAATGATGAGTTTGTTCAATCGAACCTCGTTGGCACGGCCGGCGTTAAGTCTTGGATTACAAATCGATTGTTGCTGCATGTGAAAACAGGATTTACCCAATACGGGTTCTCTCATTCAAATGCATACAATTTAGAAGTAGGAGGAGATTTGCCTTATATCAGACAAACTGAACTCTCGTATAACAGCAGCATCTCAGATTGGAAAACAGGTATTTATGTAAAATCACTACCTCGAAATAATCACGCTTTTAACATGGGTATTGAAAATGTATGGCACAACTTTTCGCCATCAAAATCATCCTACTTCTTAAGCGAAAATGATCTTATTTATTACGACACCACATACGGTTATCGTAATTCTAGAATACAGGAACAGCGATACTTTTTTAGTGATGTATATGCCAAGAAAAACTGGAAAATCTTAACAGGATTTCAGTTTGTAAACTTTGCAAATGAGGCCACATTTCAGTCTTTTCAACCGCGATTTAACGCTTCATATACGGTTAAGCAGAAGAATAGATTGGAAGCAGGCTTTGCAAGAACAAGTCAATTTATGCTTTTTGTGCCAAATAATTTGTTAGGTATTCCAATAGACATTTGGATACCAGCCGATAACAATATTGACCCGATGCATTGTGATCATTATACCGTGAGCTATTCTCGAAAAATTGGTTCTCAAAATTTGGCTTTTCGAGCTAACGCTTATTACAAGATTTTTCAGAATGTGATAGAGTACAAAAATGGTGTGGCCGATTTTATTGCGGAATGGGACGAGGCGCTGTGGAAAGGAGAGGGGCGTGCACGAGGAGTTGAGGTAATGCTGAAAAAAGAGAAAGGCAAGTTCAATGGCTGGATGGCATATGCACTATCTAAAAGTGAGCGATCTATTCCAGAACTGAACAGCGGTGCATGGTTTCCTTTTCAATTTGACCGAAGACACGATTTTAAAACCGTACTCCATTACCAATATACGTCGAACCTTACGTTTGGCCTTACTTGGTCTTACGCTTCAGGGAATTATCTAACAGCTCCTGAAATACATTACATTGCTGAGATTGAAGGGAATTCGTATTTGGTTGAGCAATACGGCGCTAAAAACAATTTAAAACTTCCCTCATTTCATCGACTTGATCTCGGTGTACACCACAAAAAGTACATCGGCAATGCTCTTCAAACTTGGAGCTTTACCGTATATAATGCGTACAACAGGGCTAATGTGTTTTACGTTAATTCTGAACTGAATTCTTCAGGTGGATTGCAATTCTACCCAATATCGATACTTCCCATTCTACCCTCTGTAAACTATGCGATTGCGTTTTAGGTACATATCGATACTTGCTTTGGCCATTTTGAGCTGCAACGACGATCTGGTTATAACCAATACGGTGTCAGACACACAGATGGTTGTAAACGCAGCAGCAAACAACGGAGAACAAATTGAGCTGGAGGTGATTCGACCCAACCTAATCACGGAAGACACATTTAATAGACCTATATCGGGTGTACAAGTGGAACTTCTTAAGAATGGCACCGTAGTTGAAACACGCTATACCGGTAGTAAAGGTCAAATTAAGTTTGCTACAAAAGCTGTAGGGGGAGATAGCTTGACACTTAGAATGGTAAAGGAGGATTTTGAGCCGGCAAATTCGACAATCAAAGCGCCATTTGTAATTCCCATACTTCAATTTGACACCACGACACGTAGAAGGAATGTTTTGGGCTGTCGTGTATCATTTTACGATCCTGTAAAAGACGAGGATTTCTATCAATTGGAAATGGTTGGATACCGCTGGTTTTACAAGATTCACCCAATAACCGGGGAGCGACAAGACTCCATTTGGGCAACTCAGAGTTTAAGTATGAGAAGCGTAAACAAACTGTTCTTCTCAGACAATAACATTATCAATAATCGGCAGAGCTTTGAGTTGTTGAACGATAAAATATTTAATGGTAAGAACTTTGTACTGGACGTTGATATAAGTGCATTTGTTTTAGAAGAACAGCCCGATCGTAGCGCAATAAAATTATTGAGATTTGAACTCAACCATATCGACAAAGCCTACTATGATTTTTTATCGACCATCAGTCTAAATAGACCCGTATATGGCGGCCCGTTTAGTATTGCTTCTCAAGTACCAACAAACATTGAGGGTGGTCTTGGAATCTTTGCTGCAACGGCATCCGACACAGCATTTATAAGCCTGGAATAATGAAAATAACGAAAGAAATTACAATACACACTCGTAACGTATCTGAGCTGTCAAAGACAGAAAGGCTTGGGTGTGATGCTGCAGTAGATGCGTGTAACAAAGCATATGCTCCTTACTCCGGCTTCTCTGTGGGTGCAGCTCTATTACTTTCCGATGGCGACGTAATCCAAGGAAATAATCAAGAAAATGCGGCATATCCAAGTGGCTTATGTGCGGAACGTGTGGCTTTATTTCACGTAAAAGCTATAAAACCGGAATCAACGATTACAGATGCGTTTATCGTGACACATTCAAACTCAGAAGCGAAGCAAGATTTTGCACCTCCATGTGGGGCATGCTTGCAAGTTTTTTGGGATATTCAAGAACGTCAAAGTGAACCAATCCGAGTACATGTTCGAGGTCAGCGCGATAACGAAATAATATTTACGGCAGATAGCATAGAGCAATTATTGCCCTTTGGATTTCGACTTTGAATTCATCACTTTTCAGACCCATTACTTACATATTGGAGGAAGCATAGATCCGAAAGGAGGAATCATAGTGCCGCGATAGCGAGTAATTAAAGCACAATCGTCAACTTTAGATAGTTAACGAATTAAGTAAATAATTATTTACCTTTGATGAAGTGCTCAGAGGCATTGAGAATCTTAACTCAAGATGGTTGGTTTATTGTTTCGCAAAGAGGATCGCATTTGAAGTTAAGGCATCCAAATAAACAAGGTCTAATAATATTTCCAAACCATGGCCGCAAAGAGCTATCTGTTGGTCTTCAAAAACGACTGTTTAAAGCAGCCGGAATAGAGAACTAAAATGAAAAAAATTGATGTAGTCGTCGAAAAGACATCTAATGGTTATGCTGCATATGCTAGCGAGCTTAATGTATTTACAACTGCAGAGGATGTGCCCGGATTGTACAGCAATCTGAATGATGCGCTTAACTTGTATTATGAAGATGAGGGGCGAATTATAACCGGCAGGGACATTAACCTTTCAATCAACTTTCAGCAATTCTTTCAGCATTATCGGGTATTGAATGCAAAGTTTCTTGCAGAGCGAATTGGTATGAATGCAAGTCTGCTCTCACAATATGTAAGAGGAATAAAACAACCGTCAAAAAAACAGGCGCAACGAATACTAGAGGGTATTCGTGAAATAGGGGCAGAGCTCGCATCTTTGAGATTTGATTAAAGCCTAGTCATTACTCAAGACTAACTTCTATCTCAACCTACATCCGCTCTGGCATTTCCATACCCAGTAGATTCCCACATTCACGCAAAACTCTAGACGTCATTTGTGTTAGCCCTACTCTGAAAGAAACTAGGTCGGTTGATTCTGCTTTAAGAATTGAGCATTGATTATAAAACGAGTTAAAGCGTTTAGCTGTTTCATATAAATATGAAGCAACTACAGCCGGGCTCATGTTTCGCGCAGCCTCAGTAATCATTGATTGAAACTGATAGAAGTGTTCAATTAAATTCTGCTCGGTTGGATCAAGATTAGATAATGATTCATAAACAATATCACCGTCATACGCGCGCTCTATTGATCGGCATCTAGCATGTGTGTATTGTATAAATGTTCCTGTATCTCCTTGAAAATCAATCGAATCTTCCGGGTTAAAGACAATTCGCTTAGCCGGATCTACTTTCAACAAGAAGTACCTCAAAGCACCTAGACCTAACATCTCAAATAATTGGTTTTGCTCTAAATCACTTAGGCCTTCAATTTTTCCTTGCTCTACGGTTCGCTGCTTGG
>CAJXLR010000073.1 GCA_913056425.1 uncultured Bacteroidota bacterium | reverse complement strand
AACGTTAGGATTAACAGCCACTGGGATTCCCGCTGGGTCATATAAGTCCCAATATTTCTTTGGTACCGCAAACGGAAGATGTGGCCTAAAATACCCCAGCCCCATAAAGAATGGCTGATCCATTTCTGCTAATCGACTCAATGTCTTCTTTGCCAACTCCGTTTGTGCACCATCATAATACATGGTATCGTGAACATCGGCTGCCTCCCAAGCGGGTCCGGTATTCCAACCATCTGCATATCGCTCAGGTCTAAGTTTGAGCAACGAATCACGCTTGATAGCTTGTGAACGATTTACTTCTTCGCTGATATAGAAAGTTTCGCCATCGCGTTTAAGCCAATCCGGACGGAGATATCTGGACGGTCTCAAGTCGGGTTCGTCCCACGAAACCGAATCCGGCATGTAGTTGTGAAAGATCTTACCGAGGTTAACCGTATAGTAACCATGTTTTGCGAAGTACTGCGGCATGGTGACCGAATTGGGGTTGATCTCGCGGAATTTATCACCAAGGTGCCACACGCGGGTGGAGTCCGGTCGAAGTCCGGTCATTAAACTTGCGCGAGAGGGAGCACATACAGCTACCTGACTAAAGGTTTGTCGGAACGTCATGCCTTCGGCTGCCAGCTGATCGATATTGGGAGAAATAACGGTAGAGTCGCCATAGACGCCCAAACACGGTCTGAGGTCATCGATAGAGATAAACAGGATGTTGGGGCGAGTTGGTTCTTCTTCTGGTGTATTCTTACATCCGATAAAGGATAACAAAATAACTAAAGGAATATAGGTTGTCTTAATGCTTCTCTTCATAGCAAACTGAAGTCTACCGTCGTCTGAAGTTTTTATCAATTCTTAGCGTTAAGGAATAAGAATACAAGTCAGCCAGTGTAGACTTTTTAAAGGACTAAGATACAAATAGACCTTGGGTTACATAATCCAGGTTATGTTGTATTAGTCCAAAACGCAGTTAGAATCAGGCTCACATGTCTCTCCACTTTCGAGATTTATGTCCCTTCTAACTTGGTTTACCGCACCCATAATCGCTCGTTCAAAGACCACATCTTCCTGAGCTCCGGAAATTCTTTGGTTTCCGTTGATGATAAAATGGGGCACCCCGGTCACTTGTAACTGATTGGCTTTGTTGATGCTCTCAGTTACGTCTGATTCGTATGCGTTTGAATTTAATACGCTCTCAGCTTCAGTACGACTTAAACCCACATTCTCGACAATATCTAACACGGTTGCATCAACTGATAAGTCTGTACCGTCTGTAAAGTACGCATGCATGAATGCTTCTTTAAGATTACTCGACAAATTGTATTGCTTTGACCATGTGATTAGCCGGTGAAGGTCCAACGTATTACAAACTTTAGCACTGTCAAAATTGAAGTTTACACAATACCTCAAACCACTCTGGACAAGATTTTGCCCCATAACTTTCAGCTGATCTTCCGAATAACCAATTCGCTTGCTTAAATAAGGATAGTATAGGACCGATGAGTCTGCAGGAAAATTAGGATCAAGTTGGTAGCTCTTCCATTCAATTTTCACCACATCCTCAACTTGGAGTTTTCGAATCGCTTTCTCAATTTTCTTCTTCCCGACATAACAAAAAGGACAAACGACATCGCTCCATATTTCAATTGTGACTTTTTCGTTTTTCATGTCTTTCTCTGAGGTTAATTATGAATGTAATTGCACATATGTTCCAAGAACAAATGTTACTAAGAGGGCTAGTTTAACAACATTGTTTGCCTTTGGAATCCTGAACATGATTACGTTTCTAACTTTGAGTTGCTCTTTTAGCTTAAGATTTACTGATGTGATTCTGTAATACGGAACATACCATATCAAAAGGAGTTTTGATTCGTTCTTGTTCGTTAGTAAATCTTTAATTGGTGCTAATAATTTCTACGTACTCTCCCAGTCACTTCGAATACGTTTCATAACCTGCAAATACGGAATAAGCGCAACCACTTCGAGTCGGAGATTGATGTTGAATCCGGCAGAGTTATAAATGAATGGCAGTACAATCATCACTGCTACACAAAGTAACATTCCCAGCCACGCATCGCCGATAGCGAGCTTCACCGCCCAATCTTTTTCGAACCACAAACCAATGGCAACTAACGCCTTTACCAGAAAGAGAAATAGCACTAAAACCCCATAGGGTGAGAATGGCGCATTAGTTTCAATGCCTTAAAGGGAAAGTCCAAAGCTTCTTTCGGTAACACCAAAAAACAGGGCTACCGGAACCATCAACCCAAAAAACATAAAAATCCAGATAAATACTTTAACCCATTTAGGTAAAAGATCTCTGCGTCTTCCAAATGAAAAGTCTACTTCTTGTTCGTCAAGGATTTGATCGGCCATGAATCAAATATAAGGTGGAATGTATTACATACTGAAACCTCCGACCCACTTTGATTCATTCGATCATTCAATCATTCAATCATTCAATCATTGATGTCTCGCTGGATTCAAATACCCACCTTCGATCTTGATCTTTAGGTAGCTTCCTGTAACCGACTCTTTTGAATTCATCATGTCTTCGGGAGTTCCTTCAAAAACTAAATGACCTCCGGCCTTGCCTCCATCAGGACCTAAATCGATGACCCAATCGGCGCATTTAACTACGTCCAAATTATGCTCTATGGTGATGATGGTATTGCCTTGATCAACCAACGCATTGAACGACTTAATCAATTTCTGAATATCGTGAAAATGAAGCCCGGTTGTGGGCTCATCGAAAATAAACAAGGTGTGTGTATTGGAAGATGACTTACCCAAGAACGAAGCCAGTTTGATACGCTGGGCTTCTCCTCCACTGAGTGTGTTCGACGATTGTCCAAGTGATACATAGCCCAACCCAACGTCTTGAAGTGGTTTCAAACGTTTGTGAACGATGGAAACTTCGGCAAAAAACTCCATGGCCTCATCTACGGTCATGGATAATACTTCATGAATGTTCTTTCCACGGTACGTAACTTCAAGTACTTCTTGTTTAAATCGCTTTCCGCCACAAACCTCACAGGGTAGATGTAAGTCGGCCATAAACTGCATTTCAATTACTTCCTCCCCTTCTCCCTTACAGTTATCGCATCTACCTCCTTCAACGTTAAACGAGAAGATGGCGCTTTTATATCCGCGTTGTTTCGACAATACTTGATCTGCAAATAAATCTCGAATTGCATCGTACGCTTTTACATAAGTAACCGGGTTGGAACGCGAGGATTTACCAATGGGGTTTTGATCAATCATTTCAATGGCGTCAATCATTCTGGTATCGCCCGATAATCCGTTCGATTCACCCGGTCTAGATCCGGCATATTGATCCATCTCACGCATCATTAATGGATGCAAGACACCTTTCACCAAGCTTGTCTTTCCACTTCCCGATACCCCAGTCACGGCAGTCAACGCATTCAAGGGAATCTTGGTAGATACGTTCTTAAGATTGTTATGTCGCGCACCATCAATTGCGATATAGTTGTTCCATTTTCTTCGATTTGCCGGAACTTCAATGCGCATCACATCGTTGAGATAATCAGCAGTGAGTGTTTTTGCTGTTAGCAAATCGCCAAAACCACCATTAAAAACAACTTCTCCGCCAAGTCTTCCGGCTTCTGGACCAATATCGATTAGATGATCCGCTGCATTCATTAATTCTTCATCGTGCTCAACTACCACAACCGTATTTCCAGTATCACGTAATTTTTTAAGCACGGATATTAATCGTTCTGTATCTCGAGAGTGGAGTCCAATACTCGGTTCGTCTAATATATAGGTAGATCCCACCAAACTGCTTCCCAAAGTTGTTGCGAGGTTGATTCGTTGTGATTCTCCGCCAGATAATGTGTTGGGCAAACGCTTGAGTCCTAGATAACCAAGTCCTACATCGGATAAAAAGCTTAATCGCGACTTTATCTCGTGTAGCAAGCGCGTTGCGATCTCAGTGTCATGCTCATTAAACTTGAAAGTTTCAAACAAGTTCTGTGCTTCATCCACAGTAAGCAACAAGACCTCGGATAGCGATATCTTATTTGGAGTTTGTCTTGAGTGAAATGGCAATTCCGACTCCGACACAATCTTAACGTAGTTGGTATCTGGGCGGAGACGTGTCCCTTTACAATCGTGACAAGTTGTTTTGCCCCGATATTTAGCCAGCATCACACGATATTGAATCTTATAGGACTTCTCCTTAATGAAGTCAAAGAAATCGTTGATTCCGCTTACCTTGGAGCTACCCTGCCACAACAAATCCTTTTCGTCCTCTGAAAGCTCGCTATATGCTTTATGTATAGGGAAGTCTTCCCCTGCTTTATAGATAAAGTCCGACTTCCATTTACTCAGTGATTCACCTCGCCATGGAGCAATCGCTCCTTCAAAAATACTTAAACTCTTGTCCGGAACTACCAAGTCCTCGTCTATCCCAATCACTGAACCAAAGCCCTGGCACGTTTTACATGCACCATATGGATTGTTGAAACTAAGAAAGTTTACGCTGGGCTGCTCAAAGCTCATCCCATCGAGTTCAAAACGGTTGGAGAATTCACTGTCAATAATTTCATCGCCACGTCGAATCTGAATGGTAAGATCTCCTTTGCCTTCGTAATATGAGGTTTGGGACGAGTCAAACAGGCGTTGCATAAACTCGTCGTCACGCTCTCCTACAATTACTCGATCTACTAAAAGGAATGCATCCCTAGCTCGAACGCGGTCAGAATCAACTTTATCAAGTTTCATCACCTCATTTTTATATAGCATCCGGCTATAGCCTTTCTTTATCTCAAGGTCGATTAATTCAGAAAAGCTGTCTGCATCCTCAAAAGCCATTTGGGTTAAGAAGTAAACCTGATCATCTTTCCGTGTATTCCCGTTAATATAGTTCACAACGTCTTGCACGGTGTGACACTTAACCTCATTCCCGGATATCGGTGAAAACGTTTTACCAACACGTGTAAACAGCAGCTTAAGATAGTCGTACAATTCAGTAGATGTAGCTACAGTTGATCTTGGGTTTCGCGTATTCACTTTCTGCTCAATCGCAACACAAGGTGTTAGACCTTTAATCTGATCTACCTCAGGTTTATCGAGCTTACCCAAGAACTGCCTCGCGTAAGACGACAAACTCTCAACGTATCTTCTTTGCCCTTCAGCATATAAGGTATCAAAGATCAACGAAGATTTGCCGGAACCAGACACACCGGTAACAACAGTTAAAGCGTTGCGGTTTATGGAAACATCTACATGTTTCAGGTTGTGCATAGAAGCACCTTGAATATCGATTGTTTTTACCCCGGAATTGCTCATAAAAAGAGAACAGCAAAGTAATCGAAATGCTTTCGAAGACGTCCCTTTTTTATCAGTTTATTTTGAATGTTAAATATGTTTAACTATCTTAGTGGGGAATTTAATCACAAAAAGCCTATAGAAATAGTACCTCTACTCTAAATTTATTTTAACAACGAGTTGAATTTCAACTCTTTAACATTAGGAGGTATTATGAAAGAGCAGATCACTGACAAGGCTTTAATTAAGCAGTACATTCAGGGTAACGAAGCGTGTTTGGAAATGTTGATTAACAAACACAAAAACAAGGTTTTTACAACCATTTTGATGATTGTGAACGACCGATACATTGCCGAGGATTTGTTTCAAGAGACCTTTATTAAGGTAATCAAGACCTTCAAATCCGGGAAATACAACGAGGAGGGTAAATTCCTTCCATGGGTTGTACGTATTGCACGAAACTTAGCGATCGACCATTTCCGTAAGGCTAAGCGTATGCCTAAAGTAACTTCACAAGATGGTGAAGACATTTTCCGAACGTTTGAAATTTCAGAACGTAACCGTGAGCAAGAATACATTAGAGATCAGCGCGACGAGACTATTCGCGAGATTATTAATATGCTGCCGGACGAGCAAAAGCAAGTTTTGGTTTTACGTCACTATGGCGATTTGAGTTTTAAAGAAATTGCTGCACTTACTGACGTAAGCATCAATACAGCACTAGGTCGCATGCGCTACGCATTAAACAACATGAGAAAAATTATTTCAGAAAAATCCATTTCTCTGCAATAAAAAAGATAGAGGTGCCGTTCTTGGAGTAGATTTTAATTGGAACTGCATGGTCAACACCTCTACTTTAAACAAACTTATTCAACTTTCTTATTCAGAACTACCTGAAAGTCAGCACGAAGAGTTGGCGTCTCAGGTTTCAGACTCTTACGAACTTAGTGAGACATTTGCGGTAATTGAGGAACTTAAAACTCTCCTTGATGGTGAAATGGAAGCACCAAACCCTACAAGTGTTAAAATTATTTTGGAAGAATCTCAGCGATCTTCGGCTTTAGAAATGCACTAAGCCAACTGTTCTGTACCAAGAATTTCTTGAAGTTTTTCGACAACTAAGGGTTTACAGATGAACCCCCTAACGATGTCGTACGTCTCTGAACGAGAAATATCTTTATTGTTTATGGAAGACGACAGCATGTATATGCGAGGCTTGAGACCTTTTGTTCCGCATGCATCCAGAAAGTCCCATCCATTCATCTTTGGCATGTTGATGTCGAGGAAAATCAACGAAGGGCTTTCACCTGATTCTAGCACTTCTAATGCTTTTTCTGCTGAGGTAAACGCCTGAACGTCAATACCTGAAACGGTAACCTCGATAACTTTAGAGTTTATCAAGTTTTGGATTTCGTCATCGTCGATCAGAAAGATCATGCTTCGCGTTCGTTAATAAAGTTTTTAACCGTTACCGCAAAGTTAGTTCCCTTGCCATACTCCGAGTTCACTGATATTTTACCGTGGAGTTTGTCTACCGTTTCTTTTACGATATATAAACCGATTCCTGTCCCCTTAGATCCAGAGTTTGCACGATAGAATAAATCAAAGATAGATTCCAGGTGCTTCTGCTCTATTCCGATTCCATTATCGGATACAGATATCGACGCATCGTCTTCGGTTACCTCTACTTCAATCTTGATGTACGGTAGTTCTTTTTCGACATCCATGTATCGAATGGCATTCGACACCAGGTTATTCATAATCACAGACAATCGGTTTTCATCCGAAACAAATTTGTCTTGTTGATTTACATTTATGCTGATGTCTAGTCGTTCTGCATTTTCAGAGAATCGATATTGATCTACAACACCGGTTACAAATGTTTCTAAATCAATTTCATCCTTGGTTAAATCCAGTCTGGAGTTTCGCGAATAATCAACAATATTTTTAATAAACTCATCGAGCTTTCCTAAGCTTTTCTCCTGTAAATCAAGGTATTGAGAAGCCATGGCAGAAATTTCCTCCATGCGAATCAATTTTACCAAGCCCATCACGTTTGCAATTGGTGCGCGTAAATCGTGAGCAGCACTGTACACAAACTGATCAAGTTCTTGGTTAATCTTGATTAACTCCTCATTCTGCTTTCGAATTTGCAATTCC
>CAJXLR010000072.1 GCA_913056425.1 uncultured Bacteroidota bacterium | reverse complement strand
GGATCTTGTCCACTCCCTTGTCTTTCACAACTTTCTTGGCCGCAATGGTTGGGTCAAACATTACCGGCTTGAGTTTCTCCAGCATTTCTTCGGCTGTTTCTCCTTCAATTGTTGGCCACTCAGCGTTTGGCGTGTTTGCAACTAATTCGCTGAAATAGTTGGCATCAAAATCTGGATTTATTTTTTTCTCTGAATAGTGATGATGTATACCATTGCTAAACCAGATACGCTTCAAATAAACTTCGAAAGCCTTCCAGTTCTCAGACGTTTTGTCGCCTTCATACTTTTGGTAGATCTCTTCTAAAGTTCTGCGGATTTGTATGTTGTGTTTGTAGTTGCACGCATAAATAATGTCTCGCCCACTAAGCGCAGCTTGAGATAAGTAGTAAACGAGTGCTTTTTGTTTGGTTGTCAAATTCTCGAAACCCGGAACTTGATAGCGTAGCACTTGTAAATCTGCAAAGCGATCCACTTTAACTTCAAACGCAGTGCTGTCTTCAGTTACAACTTCTTCCGTGCTGTTGCTTTCTGTGTTCGTGCAAGCCGAAAACAATCCGAAGGCCAGTAGAAATAAAACAATCTTGTTTGTCATAAATCGATGATTTCTTTTTTTTGTACGGGTACAAATCAACCACTTTTTACTGAATAACTGGAGGTTTGCCAAGACTTTCCAACTGTAGGGATGCTTTATTACTTTGTCAAAATAACCTTGTTGCTCTGGCAACGAATCTATTTCAAACGGATATTTATTTCCGGTACGGGCAACATCCCGCAGGATAAACCGGTTTTTCTTGCGAGTAATCATAGTAATGGATTTCTAGATGGCGTAATGGTTAGCGCTTTGCTGGTGCCCAAGCCTACCCGGATCTTTGTACGTGGAGATGTGTTCAATAAATCGTGGGCAAACTTTGTTCTTAGGAGCCTCAAGCTCATTCCGATTTTTCGTGCAAGAGATGGCGATGCCCGTACTAACCTGGTGAACAACAACCGGAGTTTTGATCAACTGTATGAAGAGTTTAAGAGGAATCGGGTGGTTTTGATTTTCCCGGAGGCAGATGCTCAAATTGAAAAGAGACTTCGGCCGCTAAAAAAAGGTATGGCCCGCATGATTATCGACATGCAAAGCAGAGAAGATGGAAAGATGCGAGTTGCTGTTGTGCCTTTTGGACTTAACTATACACACTACAAACATCATCGCAATGAGCTAATGATTCGATTCGACAAGGTCGTTTATATCGATGATTTTATGGACGAATCGGGTAATGAACGCGCTGCATACAATCGACTAACCAAGCACACCGAGGAGGCAATCCGACGAAACATGGTTGATGTTCCAAATGAGGACGAGGCTCTAGTTGAAGTCGCACTTCGCATGGTTCGAAAATTCTACCCGTATCCAATCACTAAGTTTTGGATTGGAAATACAGACCGATTGCAGAAAGAAATTGATGTGGCCAATCGGGTTAAAGCTGATGAGTCGGTGAAGGTGGAATTAGAGAAATATCAAAACTTATTATCCCAAAACAATCTAAACGAGGTTGGAGTGAACCCGATTAAGTTTTGGGACTACATCTACGTCGCACTTGCGATAGTCCCGGGATTCATAAGCTGGAACATTATGAAATGGGGACTCGTTTACGGAAAACGCGTGGTGGATGCACGAATCAAGAAAGACGAACTGTACGAAAGCGTATACTTCGGAATTGGAATGGCGTGGAATTGGATATTGGTTTTAGTTGGTTACCCTATTGCTTTAATTTTCTTTGGCTGGAAAGGTGCACTTGCATGGTTTCTAATTCGTTGGTTCTCGATACCTTACCAACACTGCATCGAAATATTAGATCGAATTCGTGAGCATAAAAAATGGAAATCAGCTCCATCGGTTGTGTCAGAACAACGCCAAAAGCTTATTCAGATATTCAATCTCAAATAAATAAGGCTGTACCTTTGCACCATGCCTTCAATCGCATTTTACACGCTGGGTTGTAAACTCAACTTTTCTGAAACGTCAACTATAGGTCGGCAAGCAAGAGAGCAAGGTTTCGAGGTGGTAGACTTCAAGGATGCTGCAGACATATATGTGATTAACACGTGCTCGGTTACCGAGAATGCAGATAAAAAATGCAAACGCACGGTTAAGGAGGCGAAAAAAGCGAATCCGGATAGTTCTGTTGTAGTGATTGGCTGCTACGCACAACTGAAACCTCAAGAAATTATTGATATTGATGGGGTGGACATGGTTTTGGGAGCTGCTGAAAAGTTCAACCTGATGCAGCACCTTGAGAAAATTAAAGAAGAACGAAACGTTGTACTAAACCGCAACATCAAAGAAACCCGTGAGTTTGTTCCCGGTTATTCTTTCGGAGATCGGACGCGTAGTTTCCTGAAGGTACAAGACGGATGCGATTACTTCTGCACGTTTTGTACAATTCCGCTTGCTCGTGGGAAGAGTCGGTCAAACACGGTGGAAGCGACAATCAAAGTAGCGCAAGAAGTAGCTCAGACTGCAGTCAAAGAAGTGGTACTCACCGGTGTTAATATTGGTGATTTTGGTGTCGATACGGATGAGTCGTTTTACGATCTAATTGTTGAACTCGACAAAGTAGAGGGTGTTGATCGATTTAGGATCAGTAGCATAGAACCAAACCTTCTGGAAAACAGAATCATTGATTTTGTAGCTCAATCAGAACGATTCGTTCCTCATTTTCACGTTCCGTTACAAAGTGGATCAGATGAGCTGTTGAAAAAGATGCGCAGGAAGTATCTGCGGGACCTGTATTCTGATCGAGTTGCACGAATCAAGCAAATCATGCCACATGCGTGTATCGGGGTAGATGTTATTGTTGGTTTCCCGGGAGAAACAGATGAACATTTTGAGGAAACGTACAACTTCATCCGAGATATGGATGTGAGCTATCTCCATGTATTCCCTTATTCTGCAAGAGCCAACACCACAGCTCGGAAAATGGACGACCAAGTTCCACAACAAGTAAAAAACGAACGAGCTCAGCGACTCAGAATTTTATCGAACAAAAAGAAAATGGCTTTTTACACTGAGCACTTGGGGACTGTTCGTACAGCCTTAATGGAAGCTGAGAATAAGGATGGATTCATGTACGGATTTACCGAAAACTATGTTAAAGTTCGATTACCTTTTGATGCCCAAAAGATAAATGAGCAAATTCAAGTAGAGCTTAAATCCATCGCGGATGATGGAACAGTAGTGGCGGAAGAAGTGTACGCCATGGACTCGAATCCGACCAAGACAGCAAATACCCTGACAGACTTAGGCTAATCTGTTTCGTAATTCCATTTTTTTGTAGGTATTTCGCAGCAATATGTATCCCAACTTTTATCATCTTTTTAAGGACTTGTTTGGTGTAGAAATCTATGGTCTGGTTATTATCAACACCTTCGGTTTCTTCGTTGCCATTGCCTTTTTACTCGCCAACTACACCATGAAGTTGGAATTGAAGCGCAAAGAGTCAGAAGGCCTACTTCAGGGCATGCAAGCAAAGAAATGGTTTGGTAAAAAAGGTGGAATTTTTGACTATGCGTCCACGGTGTTTTTTGGATTCATTTTTGGTTGGAAATTTCTACACCTTCTATTCAATATGGGTTCGAGTTTGCTTGACAACCCGCAACAATATTTGCTTAGTACAGATGGGTCGTTAGTTTTAGGTTTCTTAGGTGCTGCAGTAGCCGTTGGTATGCGATACTATGATGATTTGCAGATGCAGAAAAAGTACCCTGAACCTGTATTGAAAGATGTTGTAATTCACCCACATCAACGTATGGGAACGCTTACATTGGTTGCAGCAATTGCCGGTTTAATTGGCGCAAAGGTTTTCGATCACATGGAGCATTGGGATGAGTTTATCAAAGATCCGCTTGCTGCTTTCGCAGACCCGTTTGCCGGCTTAACTTTCTATGGAGGTTTGATTTGCGGTGGGGCAGCAGTTCTTTATTGCGCTAACAAGTACAGGATCAACTGGAAACATATGTTGGATGTTGGCGGACCAGCGATGATGCTTGCTTATGGCGTTGGCCGAATAGGCTGCCACATGTCTGGCGATGGTGATTGGGGAATTCCTAATAATACACCTAATCCGGGACTTCCGGATTGGATGTGGGCTTATACCTATCCGAACAATGTAGCTCAAATATGTAATCCTGTAACCCATGCGGGTTGCCCGGAAGGAACAGTTCCCGAATTAATCTGCCCGGTATGGCCAACTCCCTTCTATGAGGCAATCGCGTGTATAGCGCTTTTTGGTGTTCTCTGGTATTTAAGAAAGCGCATCTCAGTTCCTGGGGTGATGTTTAGTTTGTACTTATTCCTTGCAGGTTTTGAGCGTTTTTGGATCGAGAAAATTCGGGTAAATGCGACGTATAAAATTGCTGGAATGGAAATCACACAAGCGGAAATCATTTCCACGGTGATGATGATAAGTGCCGTAATTCTGTATTTCTTTTTTAAACAGCTCCACAAGAAGTCAGAGAAAACTATTCCGACGTAACATCCGTTCAAATGTGATTACCAATCAGGTAACCACCTGTCCAAGCTGCTTGAAAGTTGAATCCACCGGTAATGGCATCAATGTTTAGGACTTCACCGGCAAAGTAGAGACCTTTGAACCGTTTGGCGCTGAAATCAGTTGGGTTAATCTCATTTAGGTTAATCCCGCCAGCCGTAACAAATTCCTCCTTGAAAGTCGATTTGCCGTAAATCTCTACTGGGCAGTCGCATAGTAATTCTTCAAATCGTGCTACTTGCTTTTTCCCAATTTCCGCATAATTCCGCTGTTCCGGAATTTGAGCAACCTCGCAGACACGCTTCCAAAACCGTTTCGACAGATTAAAAAGGGGAATGTTGTGCACATGTTTCTTGGGGTGATCGGCTTGACATTTTTTAATCGCGTTGCGCAAATCTTCTTTTGTTCGACCCACCCAGTTTACCCGAAGAGTTGCCTTATAGTTTTCGTTGTAAAAACGAATGGCCTCCCAAGCGGATAGTTTTAGTATGGCTGGTCCCGATAAACCTTGGTGAGTAATTAATAATGGACCGGATTGAGATTGTCCCTTTTGTAGTTTTACCCACGATTCAGGGAAGGAGATACCGGCGTGATCTCGAATTAGTTCGTGTTGTGCATGAAGGGTAAACAAGCTTGGAACAGGTTCAGTTACATCCAATCCAAGACTTTTACACAAGGACCATATAGCACTGTTGCTACCACTGCAGATTACTAGTTTTTCTGTAAAGTAAGTTTCTGTTCCAGTTTCTATCTGCCAGCCATTTTCGAGGAAGCATATTTTGTTGACCCTAGACTTTAGTCGTACATCAACACCGTATTTCTCAACTTCGCTAATAAATGTATTCGCAATACAGGTTGATTTGTTGCTAACGGGAAAAACTCTTCCATCTGCTTCTGTTTTAAGACGGACACCTCGTTCAGTAAACCAACGTTGAGTGTGGTCACTTGAGAATTGACGGAATGGTTCAACTAAGAAATCATGGCCTCGTGGATAGTTTCTGGCCAACTCTTCCGGTTGAGATATGCGATTGGTTACGTTGCATCGACCACCACCGGAAATGAGAACTTTGGATAAGACTTTATTACTCGCCTCCAATATTGCGATGCTCGCTTTCGGATTTTGTCTACCCGCTTCAGCCGCCGCAAAAAAACCAGCTGCACCTCCACCAATAATTAGTATATCGAAGTTGACTTTCACTTAGGCCGAGATCTGAACGCGATAACCACTATGACTTCTGATGTTGATTACTGTCCCATCATCAAACATCAGGTATTGACCTTTTATTCCCATCAATTTCTTTGAGATAAGTGGAGACTTATCCAATTTTATGCTCTTTACTTTGGGAGGATGGGCGAGTATCGGGTATTCAATATCAAGAATCGTTTCATCACCCAAGACGTATTGCTGTAACTCAACCGGTATGTGCTTCACCAACATGTTTTTCACCTCGTACAAATCTGTAGGGCTTAAATCACCTTTGAGCATACGTTGCCAGCTTGTTTTGTCTGATATGTGCTCTTTAAGTGCTACTTCAATTAACCCAGCTGCCTGGCGATAGGGAGTTTCTGCAATCCGTAGCGCTTTAACTGCGCCTTGATCCATCCAGCGATAGGGTACCTGAGTATTGCGGGTAACCCCAACTTTGGTGCCGGCAGTTTGAGCTAAGTACACGGTGTGGGGAGTCATGTGATTTTTCATTTCCCACTCAAAATCACGTAAAGCTATTCCCTCGTGTATCCTACTCAACTCCGGACGAATGATACTGGGAGAGGCTTGGGGTGAGTTCATAAAAGCATCGTAACTCATTCCTTCGCCGAAGGCTTTTTTGATTTTCTTGCCTGAAATAACACAGTGAATCTCGTGTTGAAACTCAATGTACAAAGCTCGACCAACGAGGTCGTTCAATGGGATAATTTCACCTGCTTCAAGAACGTCGTAAAGTCGAAGTCCATAGTTGACTTTCCCGTCTATAAGCTCGGTTGCCATCTTCCTGAGATTTCCTTCAATCTGCATACGGCAAAGTAAGCAGGAATCATCTGAATTAAGACGACTCACATTCGAATTCATCTATCTTCGCCGCATGAAACGATTTTGGATTGTTCTCCCGATAGCGCTGTTGGTATTGAGTTGCTCAGACCAGAAAGAATCGGCAGCTCCTGAACCACCATTTTTAAAGTCGACCACAAAGGATTCAACACCAACCTACGAAGAAGGTATGGTCTTCTGGGAGCAAATGGCGAATCACTACGACGAGATTGAGATGTTTTCGTATGGTGAGACAGACGCAGGACTTCCACTTCATGTTGTGATAATTGACGGGGAAAGACCTAGACCTATTGGAGCTTATAAGCAGGGGACCAAGCAAGTTATTCTAATTAATAACGCCATCCATGCAGGAGAGCCCGATGGTGTTGATGCGTCCATGATTCTAGCGCATCAGCTAATGACAGAACAGCGATTCAAAAAGTTGTTGGAGAATACAACGGTTTGCATTATCCCGTTTTACAATATAGGCGGAGTTTTAAATCGAAATACGTCAACTAGGGCGAACCAGAACGGTCCTGCCGAGTATGGATTCAGAGGTAATGCTCAAAACCTTGACCTCAATCGAGATTTCATAAAATGCGATTCAAGAAATGCACTCACGTTTGCCACCTTGGTAAACGAACTTGATCCGGACTTGTATATCGAAACCCACGTAAGTAACGGAGCTGATTATCAGTATACTTTGACCTATTTGTCTACACAAGAAGATAAGCTTGATCCGGTTCTGGGTGAGGCGATGAGAAATAGGTGGACCCCATTTGTGGTGGACCATGTGAGAAAAGCCGGATTTAAAGTTTCCCCATATGTAAATGTTCATGGTCAGCCGCCGGACAACGGATTTACTACATTCTACGATTCACCAAGGTATTCCACAGGTTCATTAGCGCTTAG
>CAJXLR010000071.1 GCA_913056425.1 uncultured Bacteroidota bacterium | reverse complement strand
CGCTGCCAGGGGCGATGTAACTGTTGGTTTGGCCATCAATCGCTCGCTGCACCAGCACCTGAGGTTGCAGATCGAACTGGAAATTGCTGCTCAGTTGGATCGGCTTGAGATTGCGACCGATAAAGAAACCATTGCGGTCGTCGTTGTCGATGCCGAGCACCCAGCGGTTCTCGACTTCTTCCTGCTTCTGGATGCGCTGACTGCGGCTGACGTTGATCGGCAAGCGTTCTTCCACGATCAGTTGATTGCGCCGTGCCTTGATCAGGATGTCGCCGTTGGGCTCTTGGGTGGCCACCACATCTTCGGCATCAATGCGGGTCTGGGCTGGGGTAAAGGGGTCGTTGGTGAAACCCATGCGATCGGCGCTCCAGCCATCCGGGGTCAGACGGATGCGGGCCGCTTGGAAACGCCATCGACTGATCTCCCCTGTCACCAGTTGGGCCCGACCGAGCCCCTTGAGCTGGGACGGTTGCAGGGTGCCGTAATCGTTCTCCTCCTCGATGGTCTGTTCTCGGGTTTCCTGCTTGCGCTGACCACCACCAGGCACCCCAAGTCGGCGCTCAATTGTCAGTGTTTGCTGGAACTGAATGCTGCTGATGCGCTGATCGATGGCTGCGATGGCCTTGGCCCGCAGGTCCTCCTGTTCGGCCAGTGAGAGGGTCGACTCTGTTGTGAGTCCGAGCGGCTCCTGCTGGCGACTCGGGGCCTGAACGGGCAGACGGTCACCACCGAGGCTTCCGTACTCGAGCTCTTCACTGAGGGTCCGTTTGGGCTTGCGATTCGCTCGGTCAGGGTCAGGACAGCCGAGCGGCGGGGGGACATCGCTGGGTGTTGCCGGTGCTGGATCAGTCCCCCAGCGATAGCGAGCTCCGATGAGGTAGGCATTGCTGCCCTCACGCACGCCGCTGTAGGTGCCAAAGGCACCAGAGCGATGGTGGATGCGCCCCACCAACGACAAACGCTTCGAGACCGCCGCTTCAAGCTCGAAGCCCAGGTAATTGAGGAATTGGGCGTAGTTCTCCCGGTACGTGCGCTCGTAATTGCTGTTGGCGGTGAAGTAGCTCACCCCTTCCACGACGCCGAGACTTAACCAGGGCTGCATCCAGAGCCGGGCCCCGATACCGACGATGCCTTCGCCGAAGCTCTGTTGGGGAGTGTTGGCATAAGGAACGGATTGATTGAAAGCTCCGCCGGGTTGTTCGTAGGCCTGGTGGCCCAACAAACTTCCTTCCAGTTCCAGTTCCAGCGGACCGCCTTTCCAGATTCGCTTTTGGACGGTGACGCCTAAAAGGTATTCCGGGCGCATGCGCCCATTGAAGAAGAACGTGTCCCCGAAGTTGGAGTCGATGCTTTGTCCTCCCCAGACCGTGGCAGCCCAGGGATGGGGATGCCACTCCGGGATCGGTGGTAACACCGGGGGACAGGCCATCTCCAGATGGTGTCCCGAATCGGCATTGACTGGGCCCGGAACCACCCACTTGCTCGAAGCGGGTTGCTCCAAACTCCAGAATCCCCCTTGATCGCCTTGGGGACTGATGCGTTCGGCCGTACTGCCAGCCAGTTCGATCTGAAGTGCGGTCGGGAAGCCAAGCCCTGAACTCTCCAGGGTTGGCAATGGTGCGATGTCTCCAGCTCGGTTGCTGCGCTGGGAGCGGTTCGAAGGATCGAGATCGAGGGCAGCCGTGTCGAGATCAAGGACGCCATAGACGTCTTCGAAAATTCCTTCGTTCTGGATCAGGCTGAAGCGCAGGCTTCCCGCTTGGAAATACTGGGACCCTTTGCGGTAGCGAACACTGCCTCGAGCCGCGAAGGTGTTGAAGTTGGAGTCGAACTCGATTCGATCCGCCTGCAACAGACCGCCATTAATCCTGGCGGTGACATTGCCCTCCGCCACGAACAGGTTTCGCTGACCATCGAAAACCTGACGATCCGCCTTCAACTGGATCTCGACAGGAGCATCGAAGGCTTTGGTCGCTTTGGACCGACGACCGCGATTTCCTTCACTCTCTGGAGAGAGGGATGGGCCTGAATCACCGGCGACCGCCTGCTCAGCCGTGACGAGCATAAACGCTGCAGCCCCGATCGAAATCAGGCTGGGGCGTAGAGGCTTGGCGAATCGACCTGGCAAGCGATCTCTCCTGAGGCCGCTGATCTTGCCATGGTGTGAAGGCTGGTTTGATCAGGCGCTGACCAGTGTTCGGCGTGACCGACACCACGAGACAACACCATCAAAAATTCACAAGGCTTGTTCGTGGTGCAGATCCTACCGCCCTCCTATTCCTGGAAAAACATATTGCAGAGAATGCGGTGATAAGATGTTCCGAGAATGCACGCGATGTCATCAACCCTACCCTGAAGCCAGTTCCTTTGCTGAGAATGACAAACGATGCAACGCCTGTCAACGCAAGTATCTGAAAGAACGTCAGCGGCGTGTTGATAAACAACAACAACAACAACAGCAACAACAACTGATTAAAACAACGCCCAAAAAACGCAAAGCAACAATCGAATATTCAAAATCACCACGTGAAAATGAAGAAAATGACGAAGATGAAAATGATGAGGATGAGAGCGATGATGGAGGAGTTTTCGTAGACTTGGATTCTGCTGTACGCTTGGCACTTAAAACACTGGATACATGGAAAACAAAAACAAAAAGAAAGCGCTATGCAGTCATCTTACTCTGATGAAGTTTTAAATCGTTTGTACTATGATCCTGGTGGTTACGGGTCCATAAATGAATTGTACAAAACATCAAAAGCTCTGGATAATACATTGACAAAGAGGTATGTCAAACGCTGGCTGCTTAAACAAGATGCATACACATTACACACTCCTTTAAAAAGACGTTTTCTAAGACGCAAAACTATAGTGCCTGGACTGTATCATCAGCTACAAATTGACTTAGTGGATTTATCGTCTATAAGTAAACAGAATTCAGGTTTCAAGTTTCTGTTAGTTGCTTTAGACGTGTTTTCACGTAAAGCTTTTGTTTTACCACTTAAACGAAAAACTGGATTAGAAGTAAAGACAGCTTTGTCTGAAATATTTACAAATTATCCACCAGTCAAATATATACAAAGTGACTTGGGCAAAGAATTCTACAATCGAGCAGTGAGAGATTATTTGAAGAAAATGGGTATCAAGTTGTTTTCCACTTCATCTGATACCAAAAGTTCACTCGTGGAAAGATTCAATAGAACACTCAAAGCACGCATGTTTAGATATTTCACGGCCAATGACACTGTACGTTACATCCATGTTCTTCAGGATTTTGTGGACGCTTACAACAATCGAAAACACCGGTCAATTGGTCTGGCACCGAACGAGGTCACTTACAAAAACGAAAAAGCTGTCTGGAACAAACAGTATGCGAAGTATATGAAACAGTATCGTAAAGCCAAATTCAAATATTCTGTAGGCGATCGAGTACGTATTTCTAAACTAGCCAGAACTTTTCGCAAAGGTTATCTGCCTACATTCACCACTGAATTATTCACCGTACACGATCGCCTAGCAACAAGCCCTGTGACGTATTTGCTTAAAGATAAATCAAACGATGTGTTGGTAGGATCCTTTTATGAACCAGAACTTCAGTTAGTGCTCTAACATCGATGGATACTTTTGATGCACGAATGAAAACTCCATTTACTTGCTTAGTTTCAGGTTCACCTTTATCTGGAAAAACTACGTTTGTCAAGAAATTGTTACAGCTCAGACACAAACTCATCAACAATGATTTCGATTATTTATTATGGTGCTATGGTCAAGACACTCCTTTCATAAAAAGTTTACAAGATCAGTGTATTGGGATTCATACAACCACACATTTTGGGATTCCAACTTCATTTGACACGCACATACAACCTCAAAAAAGAGGACTAGTAGTGATTGATGACTTAATGCAAAGTGCAGGCAGTTCAGTGGAAGTAACTAACTTATTTTGTAATCGAGTACAGCACGAAAATGTCAGTGTTATCTTGCTTCTTCAAAATCTATTTCATCACGGGAAGGAACGCGTTACGCTGTTGAGATGTGCCCATTATCTCGTAGTATTCAGAAACCCACTAGATGCCACAATTCCATTCAATCTAGCCCAACGCATTTTACCATCAAACCGCAGACCCTTCTTAGATTTGTTTGAATTTGCTACCAGCAAACCTCACGGATATCTTTTTATAGACGGTCATCAGACAACACCTCCAGAAGCTCGATTTCGAACCAAACTCTTTGATGATAACGTTCAGCACGTTTTTGTGTTAACCTCTGATCGCTCAATTACAAAACAAACTAGCAGTAACGATGAAGAGAAGCGAAAGAAAACGAAAAAAGATGAAGAAGGCACTAGCATTCAAACACTATGATTACTTGAAACTTTTAGCTGCAGCAAACAAGAATTCTACTCGAAATAAACTGATTGATGCAGGGGAAAAAGAGCAAATATATGCTGTAATTGAATGCATTTATAATATCCTGGATGGGAATGTGGAAATCCCAAAAGAACACATGAGACGTTACAAAAATTTTTTCAAAAAGTTAATGATTCCACCTTTTAACATACTGAATATTCAAAAACTGTTGAAGCAAGACGGTGGTTTTATTCCATTGCTGCTGCCATGTGTTCTCGCTTATTTACGCAAACTTAGAATTATGTGCCTCTGATCACGCACTCAACCCTCTATAGTTCTACTCGTGTGCACAATGGCAAGAACGAGGTCGGCTACAGAAGTGGACGTGAAACCCAAAAAAATAAAGAAACAAGCTCGACTTCCTCTGGCGATAAAACACAAAGACTATTTAACACTCTTGTCCAAAACCAAAAACACCTCGGCTCGAAAAAAACTTATAGATGCAGGGGATAAAGGACAAATTGGTGCCGTATCTGAATGCATTAAAAATATAATCGAAGGTAATGTGCCTCTCTCACGAGATCACTTGCGACAGTTGCAGCGCTACAAAACAGTGCTACGGAAATTAGCAAAGAAATGTAGCAAGCAACGCAACCCGACTCGATATAGACAAAAGTTGTTAAAACAACACGGTGGATTTTTACCTATGTTAATGCCTCTCGCAATAAGTGCACTTACAGGATTAGCAAAAAATATCTTTTCTTCTTAAGGCAAAAAACATGAGTTTTGAGCACTCTATTATCATTCCCTATAAATTGTACAAAAGGTGTAACATGGAAAGTAATGATAACTCTTTAGATATATTAACCGATGAAACTTTACCTTCGGACGTAAAGCTCAAATTATACAACCAAGCTACTATTGGAACTTCATCTTCACCATTATCCTTTTCAACACCAGATCCCATCATCAAACGAGGAGAATTTATCTTGTCGAACATTCCTGACAAAGACAAACCAGTCGTTCGCTCTATACTAGACATTATGGATAAAAATCGCTCACGCACGGATTACAATGACAATTTGGAACTCATTTTAGACAGTGAACTATTAACTGGAAGTAATTTGGTCAATGTCTTATTATATTTGACACGAAACTTGCCAATCACTAGCGATCAAGATATCCCAATAGGTTCGAGAAGATTACATCAAAAGCTCATTGAATTAGGAATGCCAACCATCTGGATTAAAAAAGCACCTGTGAAAAGAAAAGCGCGTTCACCGCTACAAAGAAAAACAAAAGAACGAGCGATCAGGTGGTCTCCATTGTAATCTAGCAAGGACAAAAAAACAATATGGGTCGTGTACCTAGTGATTACGGACGATGTGCTAAAACCCACCGCTTGCATTATGGTTCTGGATTAGATGTTTTCCGTGGAGAATACAGGCAAAATGGTTATGGTTTAGGAAGTTTATTATCAGGCTTAGCACGAAGTGTCATACCAGTTTTAACTCCGATAGCTAAATCACTCGCTAAAACCACACTTGAAACTGGTGCTAACATCGCCAGTGATGTCATCTCCGGTAGAGATACACTAAAATCTGCAGCTAGAAAACGTATATCTGGGGCCATTGACACTCAATTGGGCTTGAAAAAGAAGACCAAGAAGAAGAAACCACAAAATGACATATTTTCAAGTCTCTGATGGATTACTGTACAATTGTTGTATGAGCAAGACAACCATGGCTCTTTTGGATTCTAATAGCTGCGAATGTCTAAAGTCTGAATTATCTCTTTTTTCTGTTTCGCCAACACAGACTTCGATAGAAGAGGTGAGATATAAAGAATATTTTCCCATCAGTCAAACGAGTTACAATGCACCTTTGGAATATTATATCACGACATCAGACGAACAATATCTGGATCTGCAGCAATCTTATCTTCAAATGACTGTCTCTATCTTGGACAGTCAAGGAAATGAATTATCACCACCGGCTGCAGATGCAGATGTACCAGATAAAAATTTGGTTTTTCCAATCAACTACTTCGCTGCTACTCAGTTCAAAAATGTTGAAGTAGTCTTGTCAGGTACCCAAATCTCAGCCAGTGATGTTCAATATGCATACCGTGCCTTCCTCGAAACTACACTCACTTATGGAGCAGCGAAACGTGACTACCTGCACTCCGCCATGTACTATCCAGACAAACAAGAGCCAGACTATCATGGAGCCAATATTGGGAGCAAACAAAATTGTCCCAATCTTGGTGCCTACTCTAGGTACATGCGCACTCGCAATAGCCGACAGTTCGAGCTCATCACTCGAATTCACAATGGGTTGTTCAATCAACAGAAATTGCTTCTCAGCAAAATGGATTTGAGGCTCAAATTCCATCGACACGAAAGTAAATTTAGCCTCATTTCTCATGCTGACACTGAAAACTATCGAATCCACGTTCACAGTGCTGTAATGATGATGTGTCATAAACGAATTGCAGCCAGTGTCCGAGAAGCACACGAAATCGCACTTTTGAAAAGCCCGGCGAAGTATAACATTCGAACATCTGAAGTCAAATTCTACACAAAACCACAAGGTTCTGCAGATCTGTCTGAACCAAATGTTGTCACTGGAATTCTCCCACGTCGAGTAATTGTCGGGTTAGTGTCATCTACTGCCTTCAATGGTTCGTACCACACCAATCCTCTGAATTTCCAGCCGTTTGCTCTGCGCTCCATCCAGCTACGACGCAACGGGCTAGCACTTCCTTACGATCAGTTGGAATTGAAGTTCAGTCAGGAGTTAGTGCTTGAAGGTTACATTACCTTGTTTCAAGGACTCGGACGTTTGTTCCATGATGACGAACTGTTCATCACTCGAGATGATTACATAAAATCCGGAATGACATTGTACGCTTTTGATATCACTCAAGACGGGGCTGAGCATAACTTATCCCTCTTGCAAGAAGGTACTCTATCACTCCATATTAAGCTGGAGACTGCATTGCGTGAGAGTGCCACAGTCATCGTTTACCTAGAAAAAGATGGGTTAATTGAAATTGACAAAGATCGTAATGTAGTATTCGAAACATGAACAACATTCAACTGTCATCCTTGATAAACACTTGTCCTGTAACGAAATTGAGATTCCGAAGATCG
>CAJXLR010000070.1 GCA_913056425.1 uncultured Bacteroidota bacterium | reverse complement strand
ATGCCCTACATTGGGCAATACTTCAAGCATAGATCGTCGTGCTTTACTTACCTGTTGGTAGATTTCTGAAACTGTAACAAAACCGTCTTGTTCACCAACTAACCACAAAATGGGTGTTTCAACGCGATTAAGGAGGCTTATTCGCTCCGGTCGGTCACGCATCGCCTTCGAAGCAGCTATTATCGCTTCTGAACGAGTCTTTATAACGAGTGATTGTACACGATCCATTAAATCCAAATCTGAAACTCGGTGTGGTGCAACCAACTGATTTGGGAATAGGTCCAGGAATTCTTTGGTCCCATGTTTCTGTACAAACGATATTGACTTATTTCTATTTGCCTTTTTGTCTTCCGAATCCGCGGCAGCATGAGAGTGAATCAAACCAATTCCTTTAAACTCTCCGGGTTTCTGACTTAACATTTCTAAAGCCACATACCCACCCATCGAATGACCGAGAACAACAGGGTCAGTTATAACCTTTTGTGATAAAACGCCCCTTACATAATTGGCCATACCAACTATTGACGACTCACAGTTTCTATTCTCTCCAAACCCCGGTAAATCTATACAAGTTACCTGATGTCCTTCCGACATCAACTGTGGAGTTATATCCGACCACATGTCTGAGGTTTCACAAAAACCATGAAGTAATACCAAGTTTGCCATAGTCAAAAAAAAAGCTCCCCGCATGCGGAGAGCTTCAAATATCGTTGAGTTCGATTAGAAGAAGTTGTAGCGCTTGTCTACAATATTCCCTTTGTCTCTCAATGCATCTAGAACAATATCACCCATTTGGCCTTTTGTTCTTTCGGTCATTTGTAGTCTTAGATCATCCGCGTTGAAGTTTCCTTCTTCACCTGTTTCTACTGCACCTTTATTCCAAACAACGTATACTCCACCTGTTCCTTTGATTGGGCTAGAGTGTTGTCCTTCCTTCAAACCTAATACTGTTCCGGCTACCTTAGGCTCAGCTCCGATTCCGGCAACTTGCGCAGCCATCATGTTCACTGCCGGTGCCAAACTTGCGGTTGAATTCACAGCAGAAGCAACGGCTTCAGGGTCCGTACTTTTTGCCAGTGCATCATTTAATCGCTCAGCTAATACTGCACCCTTCTCGTTTCTTACGTATGCTTGAATTACTTCATCACGAACATCGTCAAGCTTCGCGGTTCCTTTCTCGCGAATACCTGTACATTTGGCAACGATGTAGCGATCTGGAAGGGCTATTACGTCCGATACATCACCAACACGTGTTTTATCATTGAACAACCAGCGCGCTATCTCAGTCGCATCTGGTACACCCGGTACCGTTGGGTTACCAAGTGCAATCTTCTTTGCTTCACGAACATTTTGTCCTAGTTCTTCAGACAAAGCAACAAAGTCATCCTCGTTCTGAGCGCGATATTGGATTTCACCAGCCAAACGCTCAACTTCTCGATCAGATGCCTCACCTGGTACCACCGGCTTAACAATTGCAGCAAACTTCACCAACTTTCTAAATGGCCCATCGGTTACTTCAACTACATGGTATCCTTTGGTTGACTTCACCACAAACATGTCTCCCTTGTTAGACTCAAGCACTTTGTCTTTTACTTCTTGTGGTACCAGGATGTTAAATCCTTCCTTTTGAATCCATCCAAGGTCTCCCCCATTTGTTCCGCTTCGATCAAAATTGTCTTTTGCAGCTTCTTCAAATGATGTACGACCTGCACGAATATCAGCCATGATTTTTCGTGCTTCCGCCTCAGAATCATCACCTACCGGAACGAGTACGTGTCGTGCTCTCATAAGCGAAACACTATCCTCTTTTGTTCCTAAAACCTTGTATAAACCAAAGCTGCCATCGCTGAAAATGACATCACTAACAGTTCCCGAGTCAGCCGAATAGATAAAGTCTTCAACTTCTTTTGGCAAATCTGAAGATCCTCTTCGTACATACTCACCTGTATAAGGTCTTGAAGAACGCTTCGCCATAACAAATGAACTATCGCGCTTTGTCTTCTTGAACTCTTCTTTGTACTCTTCAACGGTCTTGCGGGTATATGCCGTATCCTCCGACGAAGCGAAAATGTTCATTACCACAAAATCGATATCACGTGTAGCCAGTTGTTTGTAGTCGCTCGCGTTTTCGCTCAAGAACTTCTTCAAGTCACCATCGTCGTATTCGATTGTCGAATCAGAGATTAACGTGTAAGGCAGTCCAACAACCATCGCCGCAACCTTCTCACTCTCTTTCTTAAACTCTGCCTTAGCGTCAAGTTTTGTTGAGTAAATCCCGGCTGCTACCATGCCTTCATACTTCTGCCCATCACGCATTTCACGCAACGGGTTTTCAAGGAAGTTCATGTAGTTGTTATACTTATCCGGATCATCCAAAATCTGAACCTCCAAGAAGTCACGCAACATCGCCGGATCAAACTGGTTGGTTTGCGGGTTCGTGAAGTTTCTGATAACCATTGGGTCCGGATTTACAAAAAGTGCGTCTTCCAATTCAGACTCACTCATTGTGATTCCAAGCTCACGGTGTTCCGTTTTGATTATTCTTTCCTGAATGATTTGATTCCAAGCTTGCTCACGTAGGGATGCTTCGTCGATTTGAGATCCTTGATAGATCACTTTCAACTCTTCCACACCTTCCATTAACTCTTGATATGAAACAGTTTCACCTGCAATCTCGCCAACAGATTCGCCTCCTCCGGTTAGACCACCAGGTCCGTTCTTCAATACGTCGGTTAACACGAATGCTAACATCGCCGCTCCAATTACAAACAGTAAACAACCTGTTTGCTTCTGGATCTTCAGAATTACACCGGTCTCTTCGTTCTTATTCTTCGCCATTTGATTAAAATAGTCCGCAAAATACGGTTTTTTCGAACGAAAAGTCAACGTCTGAAAGCCACGTATTTAAAGCAACTACACGTTTGCCTTTCCTAATGAATATAAAGCGTCGTTTCCTCCTCTTTCCCGTCTGTAGATTTTGTAGTTATAGCATGAATTAAAATTCTGCGTTTTTGTCTCACGGTTATTTGTTTTTCGGTTATTCCTTCCAGACCAATCCGATGCCGAATATCCAGTTTGTGTTCGCGCTTTATCTTAGATTGTTTTCTGAACCATTTTCGCTTGTACTCCGTAATGGTAGCGCTTACTTCCGTGGTTGCAGCTATAGTAATAACTGTTCCCTTTTTTGTTCGTTCATGATATTCTCGAACCTGGCCAATTTTGTGAATGGGGTACAACCTGTCTAAGGTATCCACATCGATGTATGCAGAATAAATGCGTGCGCTAGGAGCATTACCGGACCAAATAGCGGCGAGCTTTCCATTGTAATAATCGATATCGATGTAATCTCCTGAAAAAACGTGTTTCCCCGCAGGCCTCATCAAGGTAGAGCTTAAACGATAGTCGTTAAACGACAAACCTCCATCCGTCGAGTGGGAAATGTATACATCGGTGAATACGTCGCTCTTGCTGTTTCGTCGATCATAGTAGATCACTGCGATATTTCCAGTTTTTGGATCAATGGCAATATTTGGTAAAAACTGACTCCTATTTGGATGATATAAGTCGCTATGCACCTGTTTGATGTCAGTCCACGAATCTCCTCCATCATCAGAGGTCATCATGTAAACATTTGCGCTTCCAGCAGTCGTATCTCCCCAAACCACATAGAGCTTTCCTCGATTGTTGCCCAATGAGTTATCACAAACAATAAAGGGCATGCCGTTACATCGGTAAAGATGCGGTATGTCCATTGCCCAACCGCTCGACTGATTTGCGATGACCTTGTCTTTCCCCCAGGTTTTACCTCCATCTGTACTTTTATCGAAATACAACTTACGGTGTCCCGCCCAAACGCAGTAGATTACTCCTTCCCGATTTACCGCAGTTGTTGCACCTTCCAATGTATGGTCATCATCCACGGCGTCCCCTACTGAATCTGAGATCGTGATGGCTTCTGACCATGACTCGGCAAAATCATCTGAATAGGAAAAACGAATCCTACTGTGGTGCTTCTTTTTCTTACTGTTGATTTTATCGAATTCGGTCCAAGTGAGATACAACCGACTGTCGTAAGGGTCCGAGTAATCGTCCGAACTAATCCACGGTTTGTCTTGCATCTTTGGTTCGTTCAGACCGGTAAAACTCCCTTCGTTATACGTTTTACCACCATCGTCAGAGCGTTGTACCACAATTCGATCGATGAAACCATAATCCTTGTCCTTCCCCTCTGTACGCGACAAATGTGTGAAATAAATCTTCCCATGCTGATCGCCATGTAAGACCGGGTCACCCCATACTCCATACTTAGAACGCAATGGTTTCACCTCCCATGTTTTACCCGCATCAACCGAATGCATACGGTAATTAATATTGGCTCCGGAACAAACAGTGCTTGTATTTGTGTGCGATATACAAATACTCGGTTCATTGGGATACATAACACTGCCACCGTCCAAAACGAGGACTTCTTGAGCGCTTGACCATTGTGCAACGCAAAGTAGGATTATAACCAGGCCCGTTGGTTTCAAATTCATAGCCCAAAAATACCATTTGATTGGCCGATTTAACATTGGGAGACCGAAAGACTACGGTAGATGGCTTTGTCTTGGTTGGATGCTTGATACTCACTAGGATTGAACCAAACAAACCAACTATGAAAAATTTTCTAACTACAACAATGAAACGATTGAGGCATCTATCGCTTTCATTGACTCTTATCATGTGCATAGCACATGTACATGCGACCGAACTAACCATGAATGCGGTTATTCGACTTCAAGATCATGCTGTATGTAAGCTTTCCTTTGACGATTTGAACAACAACTCCTTAGTTCGGGTTTACGACAATCAATCCGGTGAAGAACATTATGAGATTGATGTTGTGAATCATGATGTACTAATCTCCGAACTTCAATTGAACCGGGAGTATGACGTCTTGGTTGACAACCAATTGGTTGCTGTGGTGAATACCTCTGCTCAACAAGGTGAACCAATCCATGTTTCAGATGCATTGTCTAACGCGCTTACCGATTGGACACAACTGAAAGGCAAGCCAAGAGCGATTGATTATCTGAACGGACGGTCTAACCTTGACCAAATGGAAATGCTGTACTTCTTACAGCGTTTTTACGACTCAGACCAAACGTATCCGAACGAGGAATTCTGGTCATTAACGCTTCCGTGGGAAACTGATAACTGGACCGAGGACGGCGGATCAGGCTCTGAAATCGATTTTGACGATATCATTGGACTCGAGGAGATCGTCGAGGGAGATAACCAAATCAAAAACTGTCGGTGCAACAATGTGCTTCGGTTAAATCAACGAATTACCCCAGGTTTGCCCAACGCGGCTAATTTGAGGAATGATCCACGAGTAATAAATCACAGTCGCGAATATTTCAATGAAGGGCCGAATGTTTATTCTCATTTCATGCAAAGCGACAATGGCCCGAGCAAGGATTACAGCCTAAGAATCCACGTCAAAAAGTTTAACATCGGTGCACGTTCACGTCAAAAAGGAACCTTAGACAATCCCACAACGGGTGCCATCAACAAAAGCGAACTGTGGTGGCTACTCATGTGTGACCCCGGATTAGGTCAAGCCAGTGTTGACGCAGAATGTGCCTGTACCAAAGAGTTACAACTGAATTATCGGTACGATACCCATTTAAAAACTGAAGCCAACGAGTTGAGTTGTGTTGCCTGCAACAAAAAGGGCAGTGCAGCTACAGTTGAAGATTGGGCATCTGCTGTTTTAGTTCAGGGCGACAAAACAACTGTTCTGTCTTCCGTAAAGGCTGAGTTGAAATCATCATGCGAGGACGTTGGTCCGATTGGCACAATTGGCGAAGTCATCAAGTTTGTTAACAGTGTAGTTAAGATTCTGTACCCAGGTTCCGGGGTAACCAGTGTATCCAAAACCGGTACAACAGTCACTGCCAAAACTACAGCTTCAACCCCAGCAAAATGGGTAAAGCAGATAAACGGTGTCGCCACCGCCATTGTGAATTCGTCATCCGTCGTTGCGATTAAGGACGGGAGTTGCGGTACCGCCGATGCGGACAAAACGTTGTTTGATGGTACAACTACTGTTACACTCAAATCCAACGAACCGGTTTCTCTCTACATCATCAACGCAAATGAAATACAGGTTGAAGCAAAACGCAGCGGAGAAGCCAAAGGAATTGTAGCAAGTGATTACTTCATCTCCGGTGTGATACAGCGAAACGCAACAGCCAATGAAGTAGCTTATTGCTGCTCCAAAAAAGTTGGAGCGTACAACCTTGGCAGCCTCGGGAATGCACCGCTTTCTTTACCTGAGGTACAAAACGAAGTTGGAGTAGTATTGGATCGAACCGGTCCATGGAATTCACCATACGATACCAAGAACCCACATACTTGGGTGGGTGTCCTCGTGCCTCACGAAGTTGATATCTTATTTGGAAAATCAGGATGCGATGATGTTCGTATCACCAATTCGATGCCTGAGGACAACCCTCGGTTGTCAGAACTCCAAAAGCTGACCCTTCACATGACTTCGGATGGATTGTTAACGCTTCAAAACTCACCGTTGCGGGAAGACTTGGACATCCGATTTTACAATCTGGAGGGCAAACTAGTTGGTGTTACACATGTTCGCCCAAACGTCTCCAACTATCGCGTGGAGTTAAGTCAATTGACCAATCGTTACTTGGTGGCAGTGGTTTCAACAGAATCGGGAGACATACAAGATGGAATTATACTTATTATACATGAATAAGTACGTTTTTATCGGAGCAATGGTGCTATCTATTTTTTGGACCTCATGCCGTGATAGCTGCCCGGAGTCTTGTCCGGACGGTCGAATTCGCGTTGGCGACAAGTGTGAGTGCCCACCGGGTCACGTCGACTACAAAGGAATATGCATGCAGAAGCAGCCCGGGTTGTTTTGGCTAGACTCCACAAGTTGTGATTGTTTTCAAGGAAACCTGTATTTCACATACAATCTGCAAGATTTGGAAGATGAAGGCAGAAAAGACTCCGAGGGTTCCTATGATGTCTCGATGTGGATTCAGTATGAAAATGGTGCATCGAGTGTTCCTATGAAATTCATCCCGCAAAGCGACAGTGTTTACATCTTCCCGATGACAGCTCTGTCTTGGAGTGAGCGTTTTAGCTGTGAATACAGCTCTTACGCAACGGGTAAATTCTCCGATGGACGTACAAAACTGAATTTGAACGTGTTCTTCTACGAGGGAGGTGTGGCCTCTGGTAACTACGACAACCCAATCGATAGTTGTACGCTATACCTCAATTCAAGATTCTAGGTCGGGAACGACCTTGGTGTAATCGCTTCAATCGTTCATGTGGCCCGTCGGGAAACCGGCGGGCTTTTAGCGTGTAAACAACATTCTCATGCCTTGTTTTGACTCGTCAAAGTTTCCTTTGTCGAACGCTAGATGTCCTGAAACAAAAGTCTTCTCAATTGAGTGATCAAAGGTTTTACCTTCAAGCGGTGACCAACCACATTTGTACAGTAGGTTCGATTTGTCAACCGTTACTTTGTCATTTGGGTTTACCAGAACAAGGTCGGCGTAATATCCCT
>CAJXLR010000069.1 GCA_913056425.1 uncultured Bacteroidota bacterium | reverse complement strand
CTACTCATGAGAGGACTTTTTGGGACTACAGCGCTTATGCTCTATTTCTACACCTTGCAGGAAATGAAGTTAGGGGCTGCAATGACTATACATTACCTAACCCCCATTTTTACGGCCCTCATTGCACACTTTTTCTTGAAGGAACGGTTAAGGCCTATTCAGTTACTATTCTTCGCAATAAGTTTTGCCGGGGTAGTGCTGCTCAAGCGAGAAGAAACAAATCTATTGTGGTTGGATGTTTCGGCAGGAGTTGTTGCTGCTCTATTCAGTGGAGCGGCATACAATTGCATCAGGAAACTCAAGTTTACTGAAGATAGTAATGTCATTATCCTTTACTTCCCGATGGTTGCTTTACCTATTACCTTTATCTACACATTAGCACTACCTGGTTGGGTGTGGCCGTCACAACAAGAACTGGGATTGTTAATCCTAATTGGAGTTCTTACGCAGATAGCTCAGTACTTTCTCACGCGAGCTTATCAGTCTGAGGTAGCGAACAAAGTAGCTGCTGTTTCAAACTTAGGTGTTGTGTATGCCCTAGTGATTGGCTATTTGTTTTTTAACGAGTCGTTTTCTGTCTGGAGTATCGTTGGTATGCTAATGGTTGTGTCTGGTGTGGTCTTGAATGTCAAGACGAAACTCCAGCGAAAAGTTAACTAGCGATATCGATTTACAAATTCAATGATGTCATTAGCGTATTCAGTTGCTTCATGATTCATAGGGCTGTGACCACTTTTTTCATAGAGTTTGAACACAACCAACGTCCATATTGGGTCTCCCAACGTCTTTAATTTTGCCCATAAAAAAACCCAGACGGTAACGTCTGGGTCTCCTTAATTTTTTATTCTGCTTACTTCGCTGCTTTTACAACAGCTGCAAACGTTTCTGGGTGGTTCATAGCTAAGTCTGCAAGTACCTTTCTATTAAGTTCGATACCTTTCGAATTGGCTGCACCCATGAATTTCGAGTAGCTCATTCCGTTGATACGTGCACCAGCATTGATACGCTGAATCCACAATGCACGGAATGTTCTTTTCTTGTTTTTACGATCGCGGTAGGCGTATCCCCAACCTTTTTCAACGGCGTTTTTCGCAACCGTCCAAACGTTTTTTCTTCTGCCAAAGTATCCCTTGGCATGCTTCATCATTTTCTTTCGTCGTCGTCGCGCTGCAACAACATTTACTGAACGTGGCATATTATATTAATTTGTGACCGAGGCGATCTGCAGTTACGCGGATACTTTAGCCAGGCCAGGTTAAAACTTTTTTACTTTCCGATTCTAAGCAAGAACTTTACGTTGCTTTCGTCTGCTTTGTCAACTAATCCACTATACGTAAGATTACGCTTTTGCTTCGTAGTCTTTTTCGTAAGGATGTGACGTTTGTACGCTTTGTTTCGCTTAATCTTTCCAGAGCCGGTTACTTTAAACCTTTTCTTTGCGCTGGAATTAGTCTTCATCTTAGGCATCTCTATCTATTACTTTTAGGTGCTAACATTATTATCATTTTCTTCCCCTCCATCTTCGGCATCTGCTCAAGCTTTGCGATTTCTTGAAGTTTCTCCGCAAATTGAAGTAACAACAACTCACCGCGCTCTTTGTGAACAATGGTTCTTCCTCGGAAGAATACATATGCTCTTACTTTATTTCCTTCGTTCAGGAATTTTTCAGCGTGCTTTCGCTTGAACTCGATATCGTGATCATCTGTATTTGGTCCGAATCGAATTTCTTTAACAACAGTTTTCTGTTGTTTCGCCTTCATTTCCTTCTGCTTCTTCTTCTGCTCGTAGAGGAACTTGTTGTAGTCGAGAATTTTACAAACAGGCGGCTTGGCATTCGGAGAGATTTCAACTAAATCCAGCTCCTGTTCTGATGCCATGCTTTGGGCTTGCGCCAAGGGTACGATTTTAGGCTCTCCATCACCAACCAAACGGATTGGATCTGCTTTGATGTAATCATTAATACGGTGTAGGGCCTTTTTTCGTGTTCTTGGTCCTTTTGCTCTAACTCTTTTCAAAAAATTCTAATCGACTATTAAATTATTAAAATATCCAACAAATTCATTTAGACTCATAGTGCCTTGATCTCCTTCTTTGTGTTTTCGGACTGAAATCTGCTGATTTTCAGCTTCTTTCTCTCCAACAATCAACATAAAAGGTATCTTGGAAACCTCGGCGTCCCGAATCTTTTTCCCAATTTTTTCGTTCCTGTCGTCAACGAAGCCGCGAATATCGTGATTATTCAGGTATTTTAAAACTTTTTCTGCGTAACCGTTGAATTTCTCACTGATGCTTAAAACCGTGATTTGCTCAGGGCTCAACCACAATGGGAAATCACCTGCACAGTGTTCGATTAAGATGCCAATAAAACGCTCTAAAGATCCAAAAGGAGCGCGGTGAATCATTACCGGTCTGTGTTTCTGGTTGTCAGAACCGACATATTCCAATTCGAATCTTTCCGGCAAGTTGTAATCTACCTGAATCGTACCGAGTTGCCACTTACGCCCAATGGTGTCTTTCACCATAAAATCAAGTTTCGGTCCATAGAATGCGGCTTCACCGTATTCGGTCACAGTTTTTAAGTCGCGCTCTGAAGCTGCTTCAATTATTGCTTGCTCAGCTTTTTCCCAGTTTTCATCTGAACCGATGTACTTACTTCGATCTTCCTTATCGCGTAAACTGATTTGCGCTGTAAACTCTTCAAACCCAAGTTTCTTGAAAACATACATGACCAAATCAATTACATCAATAAACTCGGATTTGATCTGATCTTGTGTACAGAAAATGTGTGCGTCATCTTGGGTGAATCCTCGAACACGAGCTAATCCATTTAACTCACCAGACTGCTCATATCGATATACCGTACCAAACTCTGCTACACGAAGTGGTAAATCCTTATAGGAGTGTGGTTTGAATTTGTAAATCTCACAGTGGTGAGGACAGTTCATCGGCTTCAACAAGAACTCTTCATCTTCATTTGGAGTCTTTATGGGCTGGAATGAATCTTCGCCATACTTTTCATAGTGACCACTTGTTACATACAGCTCTTTCTTGCCGATGTGTGGTGTTACAACGGGAACATAACCACGTTCAATTTGGGCCTGACGCATAAAACGCTCAAGGCGCTCTCGAATGGCGGTTCCTTTTGGAAGCCATATCGGTAGTCCTGCCCCTACTTTCTGACTGAAGGTAAATAATTCAAGCTCTTTGCCCAGTTTCTTATGGTCTCGTTTTTTAGCTTCTTCGAGCATATGAAGGTGCTCCTTCAGTTCCTTTTGTTTTGGGAAAGAAACTGCGTACACCCGAGTAAGTTGTTTGCTTTTTTCGTCCCCCAACCAATAAGCGCCGGCAACATTAAGGAGCTTTACAGCTTTAATTTTACTCGTGCTAGGAATGTGTGGTCCTTTACACAAATCAGTAAAGTTACCTTGCTCATAAAAGGTGATAGATCCGTCCTCTAAGCGATCGAGTAAGTCAAGCTTGTAAGGATCTTCTTTTTCCTTGAAATAGGCAATTGCCTCATCTTTACTGATGTCAATTCGTTTATAGGTATTGTCCTCACGTGCGAGTTCCAACATTTTTTGTTCAACCTTGTTGAAGTCATTCGCCGAAAACTGATAATCTCCAAAATCGATATCGTAGTAAAAGCCATTCTCGATGGGTGGACCAATCCCTAACTTGATACCTGGATATAGAGCTTCTAGGGCTTCTGCCAATAAATGCGCAGAGCTGTGCCAGAAGGTATTTTTACCGTCGTCATCATTCCAAGTTAGTAAGTGAAGTTCTGCATCTGCTGAGATCGGTCGTGTGGCATCCCATACTTCGCCATCTACCTTAGCCGCAAGTACGTTGCGGGCGAGTCCTTCACTAATGTCTTTTGCTACGTCGAGTGCCGTGATTCCGGCTGCATACTCCCGAATACTGCCGTCGGGAAGCGTGATTTTTATGTGTTCCAATGTACCGTATGTTTAGGTCGGTCCTTACAAATGGCCGACTATTTTACAATTTCTAGTCGTTGTTTGGCTGCTTCAAAATTGGGGTCGGCTTGGAGGCATCGGTCATAATGAACAGCCGCCTGATCCGGATTTCCCTTCCCTTCGTTTGATAACCCTAGCATATAATGGGCCTTAGCAAACTCGGGCGCAAATTTAATGGCAATGCGAAAATGTTCGATTGCTCGATCCCAATTATTTTGACTGAACATGATGTACCCCGTATTATAGTAAGCGAAATAATGCTGCGCATTCAAATCTATCGTCTTTTGGTACTCAACCACAGCGCTATCGTAGTTACCTAATCGTTGATATAGAAGTCCTAGTCCGTAACGCGCTTCGTCGCTAAATTCATCGGCAATGGTAGCGTTTCTAAAGTAAGACAATCCTATCGGGTCCTTGCGTTCAGAATAAAGCTGGCCAAGTTGTATTAGTGAGTTATAGTGAAGTAAATCGAGCTGTACGGCACGCTGAAAAGCTTTGATTGCTTCCGTGGTGTCTCCACTCTCTTTGGCAACCATACCTTGGTAGAACTGGGCATCAACACTGGATGGATTGGTTTGTTCCAATTTCTTTAAAACATTTGTGCTGTTTTCAAATTGTCGGACAAACAAATAGAACTGTCCTAGCTTTAGCAGCGCTTCTTCGTTTTTAGGATCTAGCTCAACGGCTTTTTTATAGTCTTCTAGTGCCTGCTTCGTTTCATTGAGCCCCATGAGAGCCTCGGCACGTGCGATGAAGTAATCGGAAGTCGGATTTAGTTCAATTGCCTTATCGTAATCCTTAATCGCAAGTTTAAACTTTCTATTGCTCGCTAGTTCCAGACCTCTTTTGTATCGGTATTCATCGTTCTTCGGATATATAGCAATTCGCTTCGACCACTCTTGAATAACAAGAGACATACTCGTATCACTTAATAACGGGTCGTCGTTCGATGTTCCAAACCATTGATTACATCCGTAGAACAGCCAAGTTGCACTGGCCAAAAAGACTAATACGTATTTCGATTTCCTCATTTTTATTATGGTTCGAATTTCGATAATTTTGGCGACTAAAGAAGGGAGAAAAGCATGCCATTTTATCACCGTCTTGGAAGCCTACCACAGAAAAGACATACACAGTTCAGAAAACCCAATGGAGAATTATACGCCGAAGAGTTGATAAGCACCGAAGGGTTCTCAAATATCCTAAGTCTCGTTTATCATTGCCATCCTCCAACATTGGTTAGCAATATTGAAGATCCAATTGACAAGCGGCCAAAATATGTGGTCGAGAATAATTTGCGTCATCGCAGTTTCCTTACCTTCAAAACGAAACCAAATCCTGATTTCATCGAGTCACGAGTAGTGTTGATGGGGAATAATGATTTGTTGGTCACTGCAGCTGCTCCGTCGGCAAGTATGACGGACTATTACTATAAAAACGCCGATTCGGATGAAGTGATTTTCGTGCATGAGGGTAGTGGAACGCTCAAGACGATTTATGGTCAGATTGATTTTGGATATGGGGACTACTTAGTAATTCCAAGAGGTACTATTTATCAATTAACCTTCAAGGATTCAAACAATCGCCTTTTCATAACGGAGAGCTTTACACCTATCTATCCTCCTAAAAGATATCTGAACAAATTTGGTCAGTTCTTGGAACACAGTCCATATTGCGAACGAGATATCCGACTGCCGGAAAACCTAGAAACGTTTGATGAGCAAGGTGCTTTCAAAGTAATGGTTAAGAAATCTGGTCATATCTTCCCTTACACTATGGCAACGCACCCATTCGACGCTATTGGGTGGGATGGTTACGTTTATCCATATGCCTTTAACATCGACAACTTTGAACCCATAACAGGAAGAGTTCATCAGCCACCACCAGTGCACCAGACATTTGAAGGCCACAATTTTGTGATATGCTCATTTGTGCCGCGATTGTACGACTATCACCCGGACGCAATTCCGGCTCCATACAATCACAGTAATGTAGATAGTGATGAGATTCTGTACTATGTAGACGGAGACTTCATGAGCCGAAAACACGTAGAGAAGGGGATGATAACGCTCCATCCTAAAGGAATACCACATGGACCACACCCAGGAACGGTTGAAAAAAGTATTGGTCAGAAAGAGACCAAAGAGCTTGCGGTGATGATTGATCCTTTCTATCCTTTAAATCTTACAGAAGAGGCGTTGGCGATGGAAGATCCGGATTACTGGAAAAGCTGGGTTGATTAAAGTCAAATGACTGTTATAACCTACTGCGATGCACATTGCTAGTAGCACGTAATCGCTGGAATATTGGTAAGTCACTCCTGACTATTTTGACCTCAATTTTGCCAAGTGGTGCGGGGGACTAGCACCCGCCTCCCCACAGACAATTTCGTGTCTTTATCAACATCTCACAAGTATTTGTCTCCGTCGGTGTTCTATCATTCTCCTAGTATAGCATATTCCAGACTTCCGTAGTTTTGCTGAACAACTTGTTTTGAAACTATCGCTGCACAGAATAAACGGACTTAGTGTTCTGTTGGGACTCTTAAGTCTCTATTTGATTGGGTATCCCATACTGTCTATTGGTGTTCAGGAAATTGGGTGGATACCCATACTCATTGTCAGTGTTAGTTTTTTCTCATGCTTTTCATGGCTACTCAGGTATGGACAACTTTCTAAAATTGGTACCGCGATTTATACAATGTCGCTAGGGCTCTATGGTTTGCTCGGAGTCTTTCTATTTTTTCACCGATATGCTCTACTGATAGTCTGGATCGCTGGAACCGTTCTAATGTTAAGAAAGCTAACTGGTGGAAAGTTAAATTCTCGGGAAAGTCAGCTTATTGTGACAATACTAAATACAATAATCGCAGCGCTTATCCATTTTGGAGTTAAGATTTAATTGTCTGATTTATAGTTTGTTGCGATTCTTTTGTGCACAGGGTGTGACTATCTAATTTTCCATTTACCATTCCTTCACGGAGCGTTAACATTCGCTTAACATAGCCGCATGACGTTTGCACCAATAAAAACAAGAAGTAAAATGATTAAATCTAAGTTGAGCTTATTGGCAGTGCTATTCATGGCAGTAGGCGCATTCACATTCACAGGTTGTGGTGACAACGGAGGAGATGACGCGGATGACGTAACTCCAGACATGACAACTCAATTTGAAGAAACTCAAGTACTTGACGACGACGGAAACGTAACTCAAACTATCGTTACAATCACGGATCGTGGTGAAGGTACTGGAACAATGACTTTGACTAAAGACAAGGTATGGGTTCTTAACGGACTTGTATTTGTAAACAGCGGTCAAACTCTTACTGTTGAAGCAGGTACTGTAATCAAAGGTAAGTCTGGTCAAGGTGAAAACGCTTCTGCTTTGGTTGTTGCACGTGGTGCCGTATGTCGAGATGCCGGCGGGCGTGAAGCGCTGGGCGCGGATTGAGCACGTGGATGCCCCGGAGGCGCTGTACGAGTCCGCCATCGCGGACAACATTCTGGTCGCCGCCGCGGAGCGGGCGGAGCAAGCCGGCGCCGCCAAAGTGGAAAAATGCGTCGAGCACGGAGCCGCCGCGCGCCGCATCATCGAGTCGGCGCGCGAGCACGGGG
>CAJXLR010000068.1 GCA_913056425.1 uncultured Bacteroidota bacterium | reverse complement strand
AACACCAGTGGTACACCTAAAAATTGGTTGAAAATCGAGAATGACACTGTACCGGCTCTGACATGCTCACACCACGCCGATTAGCGCACCAGTGAATGAACGCCAGTGTAATTTAACCATGTCAGACGGTGTACTCGCGAGTTAGCGCCAATCGGACATACACAATTCTGCCATCTAGCGGCAGAATTGATAACTACAAATCAGGAACGCCCTCTTTAATACTTTAATAATCTAAATATTTTCTGGACGCCCTCAACACCCGTAAAACACAAACAAACAAACAAAAACATGTATTTAATATAGCGCCAATATAAGCAATGGTGCGAAAAAAATGATCAATTAAAAACAATTAAACAATGAAAATAGACACAACAGAGGCCAAGAAACAATATAAAAAGCCACAGAAGAGAGAAAAGAACATCACTGTTGTTGGTGTCAATTCCAGAGCCAACGAAATAAACCATATTAATGTCTTCATTCTGATCCTTTAGGTCTTGCGCTAGCTGCAACGTCTTCTCATAAGCCGTGTATCCATAGAACCCGTCGCAATGAGAAATACTGTATTGCTCGCCTTGAACCATCATCACACCCATGTCGAAGACAGTCTCACTCACTCCGTCTTGTCCGACAACACCACAACACGAGGTTATAACGACGTCTGCAGAAGGATAAGACGCTCTCGTTGTTTGAAAAATTCTCTCGAATTTGTGACCTAAGGTGGCGTTAAAAATCAAAAGATTCGGTGTTCCGTCAAGAGATGTCTGCGCATTCTCTAAACACTCTAAAACACATCGTTCTGTATTTACGACGCGGGCTGTTGCGGAAGTAAAGTTTAACTGCATCCCTTTAAGTACCGTGATTAAATTCTGTTGGACTCTTAAAATCGTCTATGTCAAATATAATCGTTGAGTTGCACATTATATAATGTTGGATGTATGTTTGGGTGGTGTGCCTATTAAAATTTGCAGAGCTGTTTATTTTGGTTATTCGAGTAAAAACATCAAAATCGTACACTACGTTGTCTCATCTTGCATAACCCAAGTGCAAGTTGCGGTAGTGAATTTGTGGTCTTGTTGCAATAGAAATGCTCGCCTTGCTCCCTAAATTTAATTAAAGGGGTTCAATACTTTACCATCATTGCTATCGATCCGAGCTCTGCCAAGTTCGATGACACTTTATTTTTATTTTGATTTTTCGGTTTTGCGTTGTCAGATACGCACTCGCTTGCGCGTGGAATCAAAAGTTGTCATCACAGTGTTTTGTAACCATAGATTTGTGCAACTATTCCAACTTCTGTGCTTTGATTATCATATCGAGTTGATAGTCGAGAATGGGATCGTACTCTACCTTTAAGCTGGCGTTGTACATTTTAGCGAAAGCACCCCAATAAAAGGTTTCCACGCTTCCTCGATATCCTTTCAAGATTTCATAGGTGGTTTTGCCGGTCTCACGGTGAATGAGTTTTAGCAACAAAAGACCTTGAGAGCGCGAAAAATTCTTCATGGTTTCTATGAACTCTTCCTTGAGCGCTTTCTCCGTCTCCTTGATGTATTTTTCTTTGGCTTTGGGGTCTGAAATCAAGTGGAGATTGTCCTCCATCATTTGTAATCGAAAAGCGGCAAGTTTTGCATATGGCATTACTTTCTTTACGTTGTACTTGAGTCGGATGTATGCCTCCTTTTGTTCGGGAGTACTGAAGTCCTTCATGACTAACTCCTCGAATCGGTAGAACAACAGTGTGTCACCGGAAGCGGAATCGACAATTACTCGAACTACCTCAACCGAGTCGAGGTTAACCTTCTTTGTCTCGGTTTTTGTTGAGTCAGACTGAGCCTTACCTAAAAACGTCAAGCTCGCCAAAATACTTACGGTAAAGAGTAGTCGTTTCATTGCTATTTTAACATCAAACAGTATGCCATCTTATGTGGAATCTCCTTTAAGCTTTCTTTTCAGTTTGATAAACCACAACTCATAATTACTAATCTTCCTTCGGGGCCCTGTAGGTGGGTCACTAACCTTCGCTGGATTGCTGTACAACTCAACAAATACATAACCTCGTTGGTATGTCTTCACGAGCCAGGTCTCCAACACCTTTAATTCGGACGTCGTGAAATCACCACTGATGTTACTGTAAATAACGTGAGATACGTTCTCAATGTTATCTCCATAGAGTGATTGAAAGTCGTCTGTTGGCCCATTTAATACGGTTGTGTAGCTCGAATTATTCAGTGGAGCATATGTGTGAACCGATGTGTCAACGTCGGTTTGTACCTCGTGCAACAGCGGAAATACGGAACGGTAGGAAAGCGTCGCATCTCCCATAACCTTACCGGGGTAAAACCAAAAGTGACCAGATACCAAAATAAGTACAACAACGATTCGGAGCCACTTGCTAGCTTGACTAATCCATTGCAGATTGCCCATAATGAGCAGAGGCAAAACGGGCAAGAAATATCGGTGCATTGGGCCGGTCTTGGTGGTTACAGATATAGCGATCGCATTGAACAAGTAAAGAACCAAGAACCATGTAAAGGGGTGGTTTGTGGTCAGTTTAAGTCTGCATCGGAACAACAACAAAAACGGAAGTATAAACAAACTCAGTTGACCATAATCTACAATCCGCCAATCCGAAACAATAAGGTTTGTAACAATGCGTTTTGCGCCCGGGATTCCTCGATGACCGGAATAATCCGGAGAACTCATCCACCAACCTGTAATGGAGTAATGATATAGAAGCCACCCACCAAACATCAACGCCGGTATTAGCGCCGATTTAAGCGCAACGGTAAAGCGATCTTTTGTTGATTTCCCCCGATCGGTAAACATCCACCAAAGCCAAAGGGGAATAACCAAGAAAAGTGCTTGGAGGTGTGTAATCATCATAACTCCGGTCCAAACACTCGCTCGAGTGAAATTTGCTTTCCGCAGATTTAGAAGCACCGAAAGCACACCAAGGGTTAAACCCATATGTAAATTGGGGTTTACACTCTGAGATAAGTACAACGGAGTAATGAGCAGAAGGAATGCCCCCCAATTGGCATTCGGAATATTTTCATGTTTGGCCAATCGAATAAATTGGACGAGCACGCCAATTGAAATTAACCAATGCAGAAAATGTGATACCCAAATGGACTTACCAAGTATGGCCCAGAATGTTGAATGTATTAGGGCCATTGTGGTTGGATGACCCGGATCCATTCCTTCAGGGAACCTAATGTGTTGAAATTTTGAACTAAATATTGTTTCAGCGGCTCTTGCGATAGAAGAAACCGAATCACCAAAAAATGGATCATTTCGAGTAATGACAAACGTTGTTAAAACACCTGAGATAAGGAGCAATAAGGGAAGTCGACGATTGTCCATTGGACAAAAATAATCCTAAAACTAAAGCAGAATTGAGCCTTCGAAGGTCTTTTTCGCAGGCCCTTTCAGTACGATTTTTCGGAATGTTGTACCATCCGTTTCAAATGACACTTCCAACTCACCGCCTAGTGTATGAATCGGAGTATTGAACGATGATTGGCTTTGGTCGCTTTTGAGATAGAGTGCAATTGCGGCTGCCGTTACCCCTGTTCCACAACTTAGTGTTTCGTTTTCAACCCCACGCTCATATGTGCGGATGTTGAGTCCAGTCTCCGTTGGTTCCAAAAAGTTGACATTGATGCCCTCTGCTTTGTACGTGTCGTTATACCGCACGTTGTGCGCAGTTGGAATGATGTCTAAGTCTTTAACCGAGTCGACAAATTTGAGATAATGCGGCGAGCCCGTATTTATAACATAGTCCGATGATGTAGTTTCAATATGACTCACGTCGTGCATGTCCAATTCAACCAAGTCTCCATCAAATCGGGCTGTGTGTGCACCATCTGTAGATAAGAATTCACACGAGCTGGTTATCATGCCTAGAGATTTTGCAAAGGCTACTGCACATCTGCTCCCATTGCCACAAAAGCTCTGACTGCCATCTGAGTTGAAGTAAATCATCTCAAAATCCAGGTTCTTATGCTCGCGTATGACAATCAAACCATCTGCACCTATACCAAAGCGGCGATCGCACAAATCCGGAACAGGAAGTTGATCTAGATTGAGTTGGTTAGATCGGTCATCAATCATGATGAAATCATTACCAGTCCCCTGATATTTCTCGAATGAAATCTTCAAGTCTACTTATTTAAAATATTCAACGTTGCTTCATCCGACACCTTACGCAACTGGTTGAAAGCGCTATTGGGAACGAGCAGGTAATATGAACCGTTTTTAACCAAATAGGTTTGTTGGTTGTACTCTTTCAAGGCAACTGATGCTTTAGTTGGTGTGTCGAACAACAGTAGTTTATTGCCATCAAATTTGTACCCTTTAAAGTTTACAATACTTACCCAATACTCAACTCGTATGCTTCTTTTTGGCGTTTTGATCATTTCGTCGATGCCATCATTATTCGATTGAACTTCTTTTGCGGTCGTTTGCTCAGTTTTCGACTTGCGCTTAAAGATGCCTTTCTTTTCATCGTCATCATTTGACGGATCTACTACATCAACCTGATCTTTGCGAACAGCAGGCATGCTGTAGGAAGTTACGGTAATCATTTTAGCGCCAATCATGGAGTCGCGAGTGGGTTTAACATTCGAGCCATCAAGTTTGCTCTCTTTCTCGCGCAAGGTTGAAATGCTTTCATCAAGTTCGTCTTCACTAAGCAACACGTCAGACTCGTCGGCAGCCTCCATTTCAACGTCGTCGTCCACCACAGCAATTTCAGGTGCTGGTTCTTCGGGCATTTCGGCGTTACCTTCTATCGTAAGTGAATCATCCGCCACCATTTGCTCTGTCTCATTTATTTTCTGAGGTTCGTCAGAAGGAATTTCTTGAACCGGTGGAGGCGCCTCTTCTGTGTTCTCAACCAAGTCATTTGGACTAAACGGCATGTTAATTTTAAGCAGCAAGCCCAGCGCGAGTACCGAAAGTATAATCGCAGCAATTGCCATCGGCTTGCGACCAAACGGTATAATTAAACCCGACGAGCGTTTAGTACGTGCCGCGAGCATAGCTTTCAACTCGGCACTGCGTTGCGCCTCAATTTCCTGAATGATGGCTTTCTGCACTTGCACTTGTCGCAGGAAGTCAGGATCATCTTTTAACCGGATTTTGAACTTATCCAGCTCCTGTCCAACCAATTCCCCATTGAGGTATTGGTCGATCCATTCGTGTATGTTTTGCTGGTTGCTCATAACCTAGTTAAAAAAGTCTTCCTTGTTGTATTCCTCCATCACCGACTTTTGTAAACGCTTGAAGCACTGATATTTTTTCGACTTAACAGTATTAGTGTTCGCAAAGCCCATTTTTTCAGCGATTACCTTGTTGTCAAATCCATCGAAATAGAAATAACTCAGCAGCTTTTTGCACGTTTCATCCAGGTTTGCCACCATGTCGTGAATCACTCTGAAATCTATATGTGACGTCGAAATGTCGTCTGCGGTGATTTTTTCCTGTAGGGATTCATCCACTACAGTGAACCGTGTTTTTTTCTTGAGTTGCTTGAACCAAAGGTTTTTCACAATGGCCATGAGGTAGGTGCTCATTTTAACCGTGAGGCTGAAGTCGGGCTTGTTAACGTTTCGCCAAACGGCAATCAAGCTATCTTGCAACACGTCATCTACCTCATCAACGGAACCATTGTTCTTGAGTATAAAGTTTCTTACCATAGCATAATAGGACTTTTGCATTACTACCAATGCATCCTCATTCCCGGCCTTAATTTCTTCCACCAGTTGGGAGTCAGAAAACCTGTTAGTCAGCCGCATTTTGTAGAGCGTTAATAGTGATTAATCGATTATGGTAAATGGCGTAAATGAACTTTGTCCTCAAATGCGTTACAAATATCGAAATTTATGACACAAATGGCCGGTGCGCCTATTTTTGTATGTGTTGATAACAGAACAATTAGCAATGAAGATGAAAAAGATATTGGGAATTTTAGGAATTGCGTTTGTAGGTGGAGCAATGGCTCTGGGCCTAAATCAACTTTTTAGTGGTAAAGAAGCAGTTCCACAGACATTTGAAGAACAACAGAAAGTTCATTTTACAAATCAGGAAGAGATTGCAGACCAACCGGGTGTAAATTTTGTAGCTGTATCGGAAAAGGCTACACCAACGGTGGTCCACATTAAAACGACAATCGAGTCTCAATCGGGTGAGATGGGTGATGTCTTTGATCCCTTCGGATTCTTCGATGATCCACGATTCAAGCAGAATCGACCACAACAAGGTTCCGGTTCGGGAGTTATCATTATGAACAACGGATATATCGCAACCAACAACCACGTGATCGAGAATGCAAGCAAGATTGAGGTTATTCTGAATGATAAGCGCAGTTACGACGCCGAGTTGGTTGGAAGAGATCCTGAGACTGATTTGGCTTTGCTAAAAATCGAAGAGGAGAATCTACCGTTTTTGAGATTCGGCAATTCAGACGAACTAAAAGTGGGAGAATGGGTCATAGCTGTGGGTAATCCGTTTAACCTAACTTCAACCGTAACAGCTGGAATTGTAAGCGCCAAGGGACGTAACATCAATCTCCTACGACAAAACAGTGAATATGCGATTGAAAATTTCATTCAAACGGATGCTGCCGTAAATCCCGGAAACAGCGGTGGTGCTTTGGTAAATACACAAGGTGAGCTCATCGGAATTAACACAGCAATCGCCTCAAGAACCGGTTCTTATGCAGGTTATTCATTTGCCGTGCCGGTTAACATCGCAAAGAAAGTCCTAGACGACTTGAAGAAGTATGGTGAGGTGAAGCGTGCTATTCTTGGGGTGCGAATTCAAGACATCACAGCTGAATTAGCCGCCGAAAAAGGTTTTGACAAGATAGAGGGAGTTTATATCCCGGATGTGGTGGAAGGAAGTGCCGCGGATAAAGCCGGTATTAAAGCAGATGATGTGATATTGGCTATCGATGGCGAGAAAGTGAATAAAGCGAGCGAATTACAAGAAGAGATAAGTAAGTATCACCCGGGTGATGAGGTTGTAGTCTCTATTCGTCGTGACGGCAAAGAAATCGAGAAAGAAGTAAAGCTGTTGAGCAAAGACGGGAAAAAGGAAATCTCAATGGAGCCAAATCGCGACAGTAAGGAATTGCTGGGAGCGACTTTCGAAAATTTAGGTCATCAAGAAAAGATGGAACTAAAAATCCGAAATGGCGTGCGTATCAAGAGTTTGAGTAAAGGCCCTCTCAAGGAAAAGAGCATTCCGGAGGGTTTTGTAATCACCATGATTGACAAACAACGTGTTTACACAACCAAAGACGTTGAGAAGATACTTGATGACAAAACCGGTTCGGTATTAATTGATGGTGTTTTGCCGGATGGTACAAAAGAGTCCTATGCAATTCGAATCGATTAGATATTCATAAAAGTAATTAGCAGAGGGTGCCGATTCGGCACCCTCTTTTTGTTTGAAAATCAGTAACCTTGTACAAAACGATTCAATGGCTAAAATCAAATTTTGCGGTGCAGCTCAAACCGTTACAGGTAGTAACCACCTGATTATTCTCGACGACGGGACTAAAATTCTGTTCGATTGTGGCTTGTACCAAG
>CAJXLR010000067.1 GCA_913056425.1 uncultured Bacteroidota bacterium | reverse complement strand
GGATTTTCAAGTAAGAAATATTTTAGTAGGATTTGACAACAGCAAATCCGCAATTGTTGCCCTAAAAAAAGCTGCAGACATGGCGCGTCGTTTCGATGCGAAACTTCATGCGGTTTATGTTGCTAAATCGTCAAATGGTTCAGGTGAAGATATTTCCAAAGCCGTAGATGATGTTGGAAAGTCGTCCGGTTTGGACATTGAATACCTTGAGCGAAAAGGTAAGGTATACACGGAAATTATTTCTCTTGAACGAGAGCTCGGAGCTGATGTGGTTATCATGGGAACACACGGTGAAGAAGGATGGCAACCATTTTGGGTAGGAAGCAATGCATTCCGAATCGCAAGCTCTGCGAACTGTCCTGTTATCACAATCCAAGAAACTACAAAAGAGGATAAAGCATTAAGTGACATTTTACTGCCTCTAGATGATGAGGACACGACTCGTCAGAAAGTTCCATATGCTGTAATGATGGCACAAGCGTACAACGCCACGGTACATGTATACAGTGTAACGAAGGGAACAAGCAATGCCGTAAAAGCGAGACTTCGCGCCTACGGAAAGCAAACTCAAACCTTTTTACATGAACGTGGAATCAAAACCACTTACGGTGAACAATTCGGTGGTGATGTAGTAAAGAACATCATGAATTACGGAAAAGAAGTTCGTGCAGGTTTGGTTATGATTATGGCAGACACAGAAAGTAAAGGTCTGATCATGGGGTCATACTCGCAGGACATTGTAAACAACAGTACTATCCCGGTAATGGTAATGCACGGGCGTGACCTACAAATTACGGGGTCTGTTGGATACTAATACCCTTTGTTTCGAATAACGGTACCGGCTGCAGGTTGGGCTTTAGGCATGATTATCAAATCATTGATGTTCACATGTTCTGGTCGTGAAATGATGAAGTATATTGCATCTGCAATGTCTTCTGCCACAAGGTTCTCGAAGCCGTCATAAACCTTTTTGGCTTTTTCCAGATCTCCATGTAATCGAACGATTGAGAACTCAGTTTCTACAGCACCCGGATTAACGGCTGACACCTTAATTCCATGCTCAGCCAACTCGCGACGCATACTTTTATTCAAAGCATCTACCATGTGTTTGGTGCCACAGTACACATTCCCATTCGGATACACTTCTTTCCCGGCTATTGAACCAATGTTAACAATATGACCCGAGCCATTTTCTATCATGTGCGGTATCACATTTCGACTCACAAAAAGTAAGCCTTTCACGTTGGTATCAATCATTTTATCCCAATCTTCGATATCACCGTCTTGGAGTTTATCTAAACCACTTGCGAGTCCAGCATTATTAACCAACACATCAATCTTGTGACCATCGTGCATCATACTCGTGATGGCATCCGCTACTTGGTCGTGGTTTCGCACATCGAAACTGCAAATTGACACTTCCGCACCCAGAGTCCTTAGCTCGGATTGAAGCTCTTCAAGTCGTTCTTTCCGCCTACCCGTGACAATCAAATTATAACCTTCATTCGCCAACCGGACAGCGGTTGCCTTTCCAATACCTGCCGTTGCGCCTGTGATAAGTGCCGTTCGTTTCATGCTACAAATATGGAAAATCCGAACTTTCTATCAACCACGGTGTTTCCATAATTCAAGAACTTCAACTAAGATTGAAGCTTTAACAATTCAGATGCAAGCAAGTCTCACCGTTCTTGGCAGTAACTCAGCCGCTCCAACAAAATCACGCAATCAAAGCGGTTATTATTTACGCATTGGCAGTAATCGAATTTTGTTGGACTGTGGAGAGGCAACGCAAAAGCGATTGATAGAAAATCGCATCAACTACCAAAAGATTCAGTACATCCTAATCTCACATCTACATGGTGACCACTGCCTTGGTTTATTCGGGCTCTTGAACACCATGTCGCTAAATGGGCGCAAATCGGATCTAAAAATTGTTGGCCCCAAAGGAATTAAAGATCTACTAACAACAGTCCGAAATCTTACCGGGGCGCATGACACCTTCGAAGTTGATATTCTAGAGTTGGAACCTGAGGAAAATCAAAGTTTCTCTCTGGGAAACTTGAACGTGAAGGCATTTCCCTTGAGTCATCGCCTACCCTGCTTCGGATACCGTATCGATGCTCCGGAAGCTCTACCGGGATTAAACATTGATGCATGTAGCCAACACGAGGTGCCATACACCGAATACGGGAAGATTAAAGAAGGTAGTGATTTTACGAAGCCAAACGGTGACATAGTACCCAATGAAGAATTAGTTTACACGCCGGAGACTCCATTCAGTTTTGGCTATATCACAGACACATTGTTGCGTACAGATTTGGCTGAAGCATTTGAAGCGGTGCAGGTTCTTTACCATGAAGCAACCTACTTGCATAATTTAATAGACAGAGCAAAACGCACCTTCCATAGTACAGCACAGGAGGCTGCGATGTTTGCTACGCAAGCCTCTGTAAATCAACTCATAATTGGTCATTTTTCGTCGAGGTACGCCGACTCAATTTCCCATCTGGCAGAAGCATCAACCGTATTTGACAACACATCTGTAGCGCTGGAGGGCAAAACCTTCGAGTTTCATTGATTTTCCACACCATTCCTGAGCTAGCGCACACCACACGGGCTTTTATCCCGTTTATTTTTGTGTGTTTAGCGCATGGCAAAAAAGAAAACATCCAAGAAATCTAAAACCACTAAGAAGTCTGCGGGTATTCGTCAGCATCTGACGTTGCAAGACAGTCGCACTCGAAAGATTGTTGGTGGGATCATATGTCTTTTTGGGGTTTTCATGTTTCTGTCCTTCTTATCCTTCTTATTTACTTGGAAAAGCGATGATAGCATCATTTCGGGAAGTGCAGAATACTTTCAACGACACCCTGGAGCGGTAAAAAACTGGATGCAAATCCTAGGTGCCACGCTTGCCTTTCAGTTCATGCACAATGGTTTTGGGATAACCGCGTTCATCCTTGTTTACTTGGTTGGAATAATTGGTTTGCGGATTTACACCAATTCCAAAGTATTCAACCTCTATGTAGGCTTAAAATACACTCTACTCACCATAACATTCTTTAGTTTGTTGCTGGGAATGATCTTCCACAGTTCATACCCTTTCATTGCTGGATTGTTCGGTTACGAATTATACAACTGGCTTGAGTCGATGGTTGGCGCTTTTGGTGTTGCACTCATTCTTCTGGCCTATCTCGCAAGTATATTGATTTGGAATTTCGATGTTGATATTTACCAGTGGTTTGCGAAGCTTCCACAGCGATTAAAAGGTAAAAAGTTGCCTTTTATCAGTACACAGAAACCCGTTGCCGATTTTGATGATGATTCAACAGAACATCACGAAACTTTATTTGAAAAAGATAACATCACGCTTCCGGAAACACCAGAAACTGTTGAGGAACCGGAACTAAAAGATGATGGTTTTGAAATCGTAAAACCGAAAGAAGAGACTGTTGAATTAACTCAACCGGAGGAAACAAAGGAAGACGATCTAGACTTAACCATCGAGGAACAAATCGAAGAGGAGGAAGTCACAGACAAAGACATCAAGCACCAAGGACTGGATACGGTTTACGACCCAACGTTAGATTTGTCCGGTTACAAGTTTCCAAACCTCACATTCTTAAATGAATATGCAGACAAGAAAACTGAGGTAAGTGAAGAGGACCTAAAACGTAGCAAAGACCTCATTGTAGAAACGCTGCGGAACTACAAGATTGAAATTTCTCAAATCAAAGCGACCATTGGTCCAACAGTTACCCTATTTGAGATAGTACCGGCACCCGGTATAAAGATTTCAAAAATCAAGAACTTAGAAGACGACATCGCTTTAAGCTTGGCAGCTCTTGGAATTCGGATTATCGCGCCTATTCCCGGCAAAGGGACTATAGGGATTGAGGTGCCAAATAAAGAATCGGAAATTGTTTCGATGCGTTCTGGTATTGCCAGCAAGAAGTACCAAGAGTCGAAACATGCATTACCGGTGTGCCTCGGTAAAACCATATCGAACGAAGTATATGTAGCTGACCTGGCCAAAATGCCACACTTGCTAATGGCCGGAGCAACCGGTCAGGGTAAATCTGTTGGTCTTAACGCCATTCTTGTTTCGTTGATGTACAAGAAACACCCGGCAGAGCTAAAGTTCGTTTTGGTAGATCCCAAAAAGGTTGAATTAACGCTTTATCAGCGCATAGAACGTCATTACCTGGCGAAGATTCCGGGTGAAGGTGAATCAATAATCACCGACAATAAACTTGTTGTGCGCACACTCAACAGCTTGTGTGTAGAGATGGATAATCGCTATGCTTTGTTGCAGAACGCCATGGTGCGAAACATCAAAGAGTACAACGCTAAATTCAAATCACGCAAACTAAACCCTAACGATGGACATCGTTTCCTTCCGTATATCGTTGTGGTAGTTGATGAGGTTGCCGACTTGATCATGACAGCGGGTAAAGAAGTAGAACATCCAATTGCTCGACTAGCTCAACTCGCTCGTGCTATCGGGATTCATCTGGTTCTTGCAACACAAAGACCGTCGGTGAACATTATCACCGGTACGATTAAAGCAAACTTCCCGGCGCGTATTGCCTTCCGTGTGACATCAAAAATCGACTCTAGAACCATCTTAGATGCGAACGGTGCAGATCAACTAATCGGAAAAGGTGACATGTTGTTCTCCAACGGCAGCGATATTGTCCGATTACAGTGTCCATTTGTAGACACACCCGAAGTTGAACTCATCACTTCTTTCATCGGTGAACAGCGTGGGTACAGCGAAGCCTATATGCTACCTGAAGTATCGGAAGATTCATCGGGGAATGACTCTGTAGAAGATGATGGAGACCGGGATGCTCTCTTTGAAGACGCAGCAAGAATCGTGGTTCAGCATCAGCAAGGAAGCACATCACTTTTACAGCGTAGATTGAAGATTGGTTACAATCGTGCAGGTAGAATAATCGACCAACTGGAGCGTTCAGGTATTGTTGGTCCATTCGAAGGTAGCAAGGCACGACAGGTTCTTATGGCGGACGAATATGCTTTGGAACAGTATTTGAATGACCTTGATTAAATTTGCAGCCCTTATAAAAAGGGAAGTTTCTCACTGAAAAACATTTGAATGAAGTCTTATATCAAATCATTAACCATTTTCACATTACTCATATCACTTGTCAGTCTTCCACTGATTGGGCAAGATGCTACGGCAAACAGAATCCTTAACAATGTTAGCCGCACCTACCAGACCTACAAGAGTATAAAAGCGGGATTTACCATCGACATTAAAAACACTCAAAACAATTCAACTATCAAGCAAGTTGGAACCCTATACTTAAAAGGAAAGAAGTTCCGTATCAAGCTGACAGATCAAGAAATATACTGCGACGGAAAAACCATGTGGACGTACTTCAAAGAAGAGAATGAAGTTCAAATCACGAAATACGACCCTAACGCACAGGAAATAAACCCGTCGGAAATCTTCACGATCTACCAGAAAGGATTTAATTACAAATACATTGGCGAGTCGATTATTTCAGGAAAGACGGTCCAGAAAATTGAAATGACTCCAACCGATAAGACTAAGCCTTATTTCAAGGTAAAGCTCAACATCGAAAAAGCATCCAATAAGATTACGAACATGTCGGTTTACAACAAAAACGGCATTCGCTCGAACTACGCTATCACCTCGTTTAAGTCGAACCTCCCAATTAGCGATGGGTTCTTCAAATTCGACCCAAAAACGAAGCCGGGTGTTATAGAAATCGATTTAAGAAAATAATGTCTGTACGCCTCAGCCATATCGTGTTGGGGCTTGTCTTACTGGCAAGTTCTTCTTGTGGAAATCGCAAGACATCTGACCCTGATATTGTACTTAGCTTCAAGCAGACTGCGTGTTTTGGCACTTGTCCCATTTACGTGATGACGATTGACGAAAATGGACATGTCCGTTATGAAGGAGAACGATTCGTAGACAAGCTGGGAGTTTACACCAAGGACTTAAGTAAGGACGAACAAAAGGAGCTGTTCAAATACCTGAAAGACTTTGAATGGGAACTGTTCAAGGATGAATATCGAACCCAGGTAACGGATTTACCATCAATCATTGTACACTACAGGGCTAAGAAGGTTGACAAAAAAATCACCATCACTGGTGAACACCCCAAAGAACTGGATGTTCTAACTCAAAAGATCCAAGCCATTGCCAATCATAAAGATGGCTGGATTAATCAGAACCTGAGATAACATGCTCGCCTTATTGCAAAAAATCATGGATGACCTGCTTTGGCCGGCTGTCTTTGTTGTATTCTTCTGGGTACTGTTTTTTGCCAATGAGGTTTACCAATGGAACCTACATATTTACGGGGTTCACCCCAGAAGCATTGAAGGACTCGTTGGAATTCTTGTCATGCCTTTTTTGCATGGTGATTTTAATCACTTGTTCTCGAACACAATTCCGTTCTTAGTTTCTGCAACATTTCTGTTTCACTTTTTTGAGCGGAAAGGCTGGACCATCTTCTTTTTAATCTGGCTGATTTCCGGTCTTGGCATATGGGTTGTTGGCGCAGAGCGCAGTATTCACATAGGCGCAAGTGGTCTGGTATATGGTCTAGTAGCATTCTTAATGACCTCTGGATTTATCCGGCGGAATAAGAACCTAATGGCCTTAGCCTTTATTTTGGTATTTCTCTATGGCTCAATGGTTTGGGGCTTATTCCCCCAATACAGTTGGTTTCAAGAAATGAATATTTCGTGGGAAGGTCATTTGTTTGGCGCCCTTGCCGGAGCTGGACTTGCGATTATATACAGAAAAGAAGGTCCCACCGACGATAAAGATCCGTTTGAAGACGAGGATGATGAGCGTTTACCGGATTGGTGGATTGCTATGGAAAATGAGCGTAAAGCCCAAGAAGAACAACAAAAGACTGTCGTACGGTACGTAATACGACCACGCAAGGAGGATAAGTCTTCCGACAACAAATGAGTTCACTCATATTTGGCGTGTGAGACGCCTTTCGCTTGTCATATTAGCCTCTACCCTACCAGTGTTTGCCTCACCATGGGGATTTTTCGCTCATAAGACGATTAATGAATTAGCGGTTTATTGCCTACCACCCGTGATGCATAGCTTTTATCGAACCAATATTTCAACTTTGATTCGGTTATCTGTAAATCCCGACATGCGGCGATACGTATCTGAAAGTGAAGCGCCCAAACACTACCTCGACGCAGATCACTATGAAGACTGCTACCCTTTGGATACTATAGTTCGCAACTACAAACAAGCAAAAGAGGTTTATTCGCTGGACACTATGAAGAAATACGGCATGGTTCCGTGGAATCTTCAGTTTGTCGTCTATCGGCTAACCGAAAGTTTTATGAATCACGACCTGGAGAATGTGATTAAGTTAAGTGCCGACCTAGGACATTATGCAGGTGATTTAAATGTGCCGCTTCATGCAACACATAACTACAACGGTCAACTAACCGGCCAGCATGGAATCCATGGTTTGTGGGAATCGCGCCTTCCGGAGTTGTTTTTCGAGACTTATCGACTTAACCTAGCACGAGCGCATTACATTAGCAACATCAATCACGCCATCTGGGA
>CAJXLR010000066.1 GCA_913056425.1 uncultured Bacteroidota bacterium | reverse complement strand
CGGAGTAAAACTGTTGGCGAAGCAAAACCCCGACATTCTGTTTCTGGATATTCAGATGCCTGATGGGGATGGATTCGATTTGTTGGAGATGTTGCCTGAAAAACCCTTTAAAACCATTTTCACCACAGCGAGCGACGAACACGCTCTCAAGGCATTTCGATTCTCTGCGGTCGACTATCTGCTGAAACCCATCAACCAGGAAGACCTCATCGAAGCGATTAAAAAGGCGAAAACGTCAAAAGACAGCCCACAAAGCTTAGAACTCCTACAAGAGAACATCGGTAAGAAAATGGATAAGATGGAGCGCATCATCCTAAACACGCAAGAGAAAATGCATGTAGTTCGCTTGCCGGATATCGTAAGACTCGAGTCTGACGTGAATTACACCAATTTTTACTTGTCCAACGGACAGCGCGTTATGGTCACTCGCACGCTCAAAGAATATGATGAAATGCTGAGTGGAAACGGCTTCATCCGAGTGCACCAATCACACTTAGTGAATAGTAATCATGTAGTGGAGTTCGTAAAAGCTGATGGTGGCCATATCAACCTTTCGGATGGTAGTTACGTACCTGTTTCGTCCCGTCGAAAAGCGAGTGTGATTCAGGCGTTGGAACGAATATGAATCGCCGAGTTAAAGCTCTTCGCCATTGGCTATTTGCCATTCGCCTTTCCTTCAACATACGACATTCGACATTCGACATTCCTATATCCCTTCTTTCGCTGCCTTCTTGTGTAATTTATTCACGTCCATCAATGCAGCAGAACCATACCACGGTCTTAGTTCCATAACAAGGCTACCTGCCTTAATTGCCGGATCGGTCGCGGTTAGTGCTTGAGCTTCCTCAATGGTGCAAACATCAAAAATGTAGATACCTCGAATTGAATCATTGTCAAGAAAAGGTCCGGCCAGAACCAATTTCCCTTCTTCAGCCATCCGAGTTATGTTGTCGAGGTGTGCACGTTGTAACCGCATAGCTTCCTCTTTATCTGCGCTACGATTGGGACCTGTTTTCAAAAAAGCCATTATGTATTGTTTCATTCCATAATTATCGGCACCAATCGATTTCGCGTAAGCTGAATCGTACGCCACAGAATCAGACAACACCAATTCGGAATCTGATACACTTTCCGTTTCTGTGATGGTCTGACACGCCATAACACCGGCCATCAAACCAATCATCACTAGGGCCATACGTGAATTACGTCTCACAGATATATTGTACATTCGAACAAAAGTCATTTCTGATGCAAGCTAAACTAAAATTTGCTGCGGCGCTATTATTTACGCTAGCCTTTGCAGCTAACACCTCTGCTCAAAAATTTGCGATCAGCCCGAGTGGTAAAATAAACTTGTGTGATGGGGACACCCTTACATTATCAGCAACCGCCGGTTTCGCAAAATATCAATGGTCTAATCGTGCAACTACACGCACCATTAAAGTCACGAAGGGGGGAACTTACGCTTGTGCGGCTGCGGATAAATCCGGGAATGTATTTGGTGATACGGTTTATGTAAACCTGTTATCGCCTACAAAACCTCAACTATCCTACAACCCATCCAACAGGATCGTGTGTGCAGGTGATTCTTTGGTTATTGAGGTTGGCAACAAGTTTCAATCAATGATTTGGAGCAACGGTGCAAAAGGAAATCGAGTGGTAATAAAGCCAAAGGCATCAGGAAAGATTACGTTAAAAACAAAGGACGCCAATGGATGTAGCTTGGAAACCGTAATTCAATACACGGTAAAGAACTGTTCAGGTTCTAGCTCGTGCCCAGACATTGTTTCTGCCTACCCCGACAGTATTCTTTGCGGAACTAGTGATTCAGCAATTCTAGAAGCGAAATCCGGGTACGCATCGTACCTCTGGAACGACGGCGATAAAAATCGAATCAAAACCGTAAAAAAAGCCGGAACATACATCCTTAAAACTACCGACAAGAATGGGAACCACTGTTATGATACTGTAGTTATAAAAGGCAGCTCGCTTACACTGAAAATTGAAGCGACTTCGCGTGAAATTTGCAAAGGAGACTCGGTGAAACTAATCGCTTCTGCTGGTTTTCAGTCGTACAAATGGTCTAACGGAAACACAAATCGATACTTCTGGGACAAGCCCTCCAAAACCACGAATTATTTGGTTTTTGCCAAAGATCAATACGGTTGCGAATACATTGAAGACATGAGCGTAAAAGTTAAAACTTGCGATTCGTGTGATGATTTGATAGGCGCATCAAAAATGGCCCTCTGTGGAGACAAGGATACCGTTACGTTGGAAGGAAAGTCGGGTTACAAAACCTATAAATGGAGTACGGGGAGCAAAGACCGCGTAGTAAAAGTTACATCAAAAGGATGGTACGTATTGACCACTACAGATGCTTCGGGGAACACCTGTACGGATTCGATTTACATCAACAAAGGTGGCAAAACACTAAAGGCATACACAAACCCAAATCCTCCGATCGTATGTCCAGGAGATAAGGTGGGAATTGAATTGACAAGTGGTTTCAAATCATATTGGTGGAACACCGGAAATCGAGGAGATTATGCGTATTTCTATCCAACAAAAACGAAAGAAATTGTTATTGAGGCGGTTGACAGCAATGGGTGCGAGTCTAGAACAACAGTTAAGATTATTGTTAAAGATACCTGTAAAAAGAAATGCCCGGAGATTATTGAAACTTGGCCTCGAGCTACAATTTGCGATGGTGATTCAGTAAAACTTCTAGCTTCAACGGGTTACAAATCCTATAAATGGAGTACCGGGTCATCTGACCGATATATTTATGTGAAGAAAGAAGGTTGGTACTGGGTCGATTTTAAAGATGGAGACGGTAACGAATGTCGCGATAGCATTTACATCAAGTCGGGCTCAACCAAGAAACTGGATATCACAATAGTTCCAGGAAAGCCCTGGTGTATTGGCGATACAGTGGCAGCTTACGCTTCTTCTGGCTTCAAAACCTATGGTTGGAATATTTCTACCAGTTTCAATCGTGTTGCGGTTTTGGTGCTTGAAAAGAAGAAGACCAAAGTGGTTGTGGAAGCAACCGATAGTAATGGGTGCGATGCTCGCAAGGAGATATACGTAGAAGCTGACTCCTGTAACTCATCCGTCGACCAAATAAGTCGACCAACGTTTGACCTTACGCCTAATCCGGCATCCGATATCATCTCGGTTACATCACAAACACCTATTCAAGAAGTTGTGATTTATTCGATCTCGGGTGAAAAAATAAAAACGGAAGAGATTAATGATCTGAGTGATTATGTTTCCGTTTCCGAGCTACCGGATGGTATTTACACGTTAGAGGTTTGGTTTGATGACTATGTGGCTCGAACCAAATTCATAAAACAAAGTGAGTAGAAGACTCTTCGGTAAATAGTTGCGTTCGGAGATTGATTCCAAAATTTGTTGCAATTGAGCTGTGGAATGGCGAGGGCAGTAATTAGCCCCTTCCCCATTGAAAATTAACCGCTGTGGTGAGAATTTCTATGAGACATTATCCCAACGGCCGAAACAATTCTCCAAACGTTGGAAGGTAAGTCGTACTAAGACAAATATCCACCCAGCAAATCACTGAACGAGGTCTTCTCCTCGTAGAACTTTCTACTTAACCGAGAGTGCTCAGCTAAGCCGTAAAGTACGAATTCCATCCAGACATACTTATCCATTTTCCCAGAGTCTGAAATGTAGGTATCTACAATCTCTCCAAGTCCGTGAACTTTATTCAATGCTGCTGCAAATAGTTTATCAGACTGATTAAACTCTAAGTCGAGCTTTTTCCCCGATTCAAACCACTCCGTGATTTTGTCAAATGGATCTTCAGAATCATCTGAACGACTATCGTTTACCGGCAGATAGCGCTCGAACAAACTACGGATTGCCTTTCCAATTAGAATGTTGGCCACATTGTACGGCCCTTCTTGCTCGCCTTCATACACCATCTCAATCTTACCGGTAATACTCGGTATGATTCCATGTAAGTCACCAATTCTAATTGTTGTCTTTTTCTCTTTGTTGAGCAGTCCACGTCGTTCTGCTGCACTCACTAAGTTTTCCAATGCCGTGATAGATAAGCGAGCTGAAACCCCACTTTTGTGATCTACGTACTCATTATCACGAGCTTCCATAACAACTTGCTCCACCAAATCTCTGAGCAACTCGGGAATTTCAACCAGTTTAAGCTGATTATACGTATGCTTTGCTTCTTGCTTGGTAATTTTCTTTGCAAGCTCAATGGTCTTCGGATAGTGCGTCAAAATCTGGCTACCAATTCGGTCCTTGAGCGGAGTAACAATACTTCCCCGATTCGTGTAGTCCTCTGGGTTGGCGGTAAACACGAATTGGGTGTCGAGTTTCATTCGAAACTTAAACCCTCTAATTTGGACATCACCTTCTTGAAGGATATTGAATAATGCGACCTGAATCCGGGCCTGTAAATCAGGCATTTCATTGATTACAAAAATGCAACGGTTTGCCCGTGGAATAATCCCAAAGTGAATCACACGTTCATCGTTGTAACTTAGCTTTTCGTTTACCGCTTTGATCGGGTCTACATCTCCAATTAAGTCGGCAACCGAGACATCCGGAGTAGCAAGTTTCTCCACATATCGATCAGAACGATGCAACCAAGTGATTGGGGTGTCATCCCCTTTTTCTGCAATAAGCTGTTTTGCATGCCAGCTAATCGGTTTCAGAGGATCATCGTTAAGCTCGGACCCTTCAACTACCGGGATATATTCATCCAACAAATTCACCATCTGACGGGCAAGACGAGTCTTTGCCTGACCTCGTAATCCCAACATGTTAATGTTATGCTTACTCAAAATGGCGCGCTCTAAATCAGGAATTACGGTATTCTCGTATCCCCAAATTCCTTCAAAGCTTGGTTCGCCAGATTGCAGCCGTTCAATTAAGTTCGCACGAAGCTCATCTTTTATCGATTGTGAACTGTAGCCGGAAGACTTTAACTCTCCTAATGTTTTTATGCTAGGTTGCTTCACCTTATCTCGTTTTTCGTTTGTTGCGGGCGTAGTCGTGAATTACAAACTGTCCCAAATTGTTTAATCCACTATAGAATGCTTTCCCATTTGCAGCTTCCGTAAACTCGGCAATAAACTGCTGCAGATATGGATCTTGGGCAATCATGAATGTGGTAATATTTATTTTCTGTCTGCGACATGCAGTCGCTTCATTTAACGTCTTGTTCACGATTTTTCGATCGAGCCCAAAACTGTTTTTGTAATAGCCCCCGGGTTCTTTCAAACAACTCGGTTTGCCATCTGTAATCATCAATATTTGCTTGTTTGGATTTCGCTTTCGCTTTAACAAATCTTGAGCTAGTCGCAAACCTGCCACGGTATTCGTGTGATACGGTCCCACTTGTAAGTACGGTAAATCTTTAATTTTGATCTCCCAAGCGTCGTTTCCAAAAACAATGATATCCAACGTGTCTTTCGGATATTTTGTACGGATGTATTCCGACAGCGCCATGGCAACTTTTTTTGCAGGTGTGATGCGGTCCTCTCCATAGAGAATCATGCTGTGACTGATGTCGATCATCAAAACCGAGCTGGTCTGAGTTTTCATGTCGGTTTCCCGAACCAGTAAATCATCGCCAGAAAGCATCCAGTCGTCTACACCATATCGCATCTGTGCGTTTTGCAAACTTTCTGTGAGGGCAATTTTGTCAAGTGAATCCCCAAAATTGTATGAACGCAATTCAGGTTGTACTTCATCGCCTTTACCCGTAAATCGCGTCGAGTGATTACCTACATTAGACTTTCTAATTTTACCGAAGATTTCATTGAGAGCAGCCTTTCGGATCGACTGTTCCATCTTTGAACTCATGGTTTGAACTCCGGGTTCATTCTCCTCCAAGAAGCCTCTTTTCTTTAGATCCTCGATGAAATCACCCATGCCATATGAATCGTCTGTTAGGTTGTATTCTCGATCCAATTCGTTGAGCCAGTCCAGAGCTTCTGACACATCTCCACTCGTGTAAACAAGTAGCTCCTTGAATAGGTCGAACAAGCGCTCGAAAGGACCTTTGTTTCGCCCCTTATCAAAATACTTGCTGAACTGAACTCCAATCATAGTTGAATGTAGAAAACAGATTTAGGGTGAATTGGTTTTGGCTTTCACCTCTGTAATCATAACGTAAAATGCTGAATATCATGAATCTTTCCTGCTAAACCTGCGTTATCTTTATGGTCAGATAAAATACTCAAGATCATGACAGACATAGCTTGCCCAAATTGCCACCATCACAAATTCGAAATCAAACCGGTTTCCGGTAACCGTTTGCTCGACCGTATCGAAAAGATTCTTGTAAATGTAGGAATTCCTTCCAACTGGTTCAAGAATATCCTAATGCGTTGTAAGACGTGTAAGTACTACTGGAGAGCTTAGTCTCACCAGTCGTCCTTTTTCTCAGGTTCTCCAACCTTCATATACTCCTCCAAACTGGCAGTGAGCTCGTCGAAGTATTTTGTCGTCTGTTCTATGTACGACGTGAACTCAGCCTCATCGTATCCCGTTTGTTCTTTATTCGTCCATTCACTCACATCGTAGTAAGAAGGTTGCTCCCAACGAATTCCATCAATCACATATCTATACTTCCCATCTTTAAATTGTAATGTGATTTCGTATGAAACAAATCCCGCATTTGGGTTAACGTGTCCCTTCCGTTCTATCCTTGAAAGCTTAAATCTAGCCCGGCCAACGATCTTGCCATTTTCCTTGTCCTGGGTCGTCATTACACCGTTCGGGTTCTTGTAGAATTTATTAATCCATTTGTGAGCGCGATCATAGAGTTGGCTGCTAGTTTGTCCTGAGATGTCGCCGGTATACTTGTATTCAGCCTTTCCGGATTCTTCATTTATTGGTATTTGAGCTGATGTTGATGTCGCACCAAAAAGTACAAGTGCGATAAGTACATGTAGTTGTTTCATTGATTTTTATTTGAGTTGCAATTTATTTGATTTACTCCAAGAATGCATATCGCGTTCCAAGGCGATATATTTTGACAACGCTGTGGTTCAGCAGACATTACCTTTGCCCCGTGAATTTTTTGTCGCACTACCATTTCGACCACCAAAAAGACAATCCGGAATACAATCTGGGACTCATTTTTCCGGACTTACTGCGAAATTTTGTTCGCGGGAGTAAACTGAAATTGGGAAGTAAAGAGCCCTCAGAAAAACAAGCGAAACAGCTTCATCTCGGCTGTGTGGAGCACGTAGCCAGCGACAAAATATTTCATGCTTGGGAAGGCTTCCATGAGGGAATGGCCGACATCACTCGAATGATTCGGACAGAAGATATTGGTATTCGGAAAGACTGGTTCATTGCGCACATACTTTTTGAATTGACGATGGACTATTACCTCATAAACAGGAACGGTAGTTTGGCTAGTAACTTATACACCGACTTTGGACAGGTCGATACGAAAACGATGCAACATTTTCTCGAGCTGCATGATTTCGATAACTTTGATAAGTTCATGAACGGATTCAATCGGTTCATGGAAGTTCAGTACCTTGAGTCTTACACGAGAAGTGAGAGTATTGTGTTTGCTTTAGGTAAGATATGTACTAAAATGAAACTCGAACCGTTCACCGAGAAACAAAAGTTCTTCTTGAACGATGTCGTAA
>CAJXLR010000065.1 GCA_913056425.1 uncultured Bacteroidota bacterium | reverse complement strand
TTATAAGGGTTTGCATACTAGAAAATCATTAGATAAGAGGCAGCACAATTAATAATATCGTCTAGAACATCCTTTGAAAGATAATAGGAACTGTCGGAATCCAAACCTTTTGCTCTTCTTCCAAGTCGACAATTACTTTATCGTTTCCTCGAGTATCCACGTTCGTTCCAACATAATCGGGTTGGATGGGCAGTTCCCTGCTGAACCTTCGATCAATTAACGTAAGTAGTTCTGTGGTTGCAGGTCGTCCAAAATCAGCCAGAGCATTTAGTGCTGATCGGACACTTCTACCTGTATATAAAACATCATCAATCAATATCACATGCATGCCTTCAATTGGAAAATCGAGGGCCATGGCACTTGGTAATAGAATCTTTTCGGAACGTCTAAAATCGTCCCGGTAAAAGGTCGAGTCCAATTCGCCGTACCGAATGTTTTTGTGATTAAATCGTTCCTCGAGTATCGATTTAATTCTGCGCGCTAGAGCTATCCCGCGAGGCTGCATGCCTACTAGAGCGCACTTATCCATGTTGGGGTGACTCTCATGTAACTCATGCGCCAGACGGATCAACATAATGTCGAGTTGCTGGTTGTCTAGTATGACGCGTTTGTTCATTGATTACCTAGAGATTTTATATAGTTATACTCCTCTTCCGTCACTTTCGAAACGGAGAGTCGGTTTAAACGCAACATTTCCATATTGGCTAAGTTGTCGTCGCTTTTAATCTGTTTGAGCGTAACCGGTTGCTTAAACTTGAGAACAGGCTTGACATCAACAGCCACCCAGCGCTCATCATCGATGGTTGGGTCTGGGTAATGTTCTTTTATCACCTCGGCGACACCAACTACTTCTTTACCCTCGTTGCTGTGATAGTAAAGACATAAATCGCCTTTTTGCATGTCACGAAGGTTGTTTCTAGCACCGTAGTTGCGGACTCCGTCCCAAAATGTCCAGCCGTCTTTTTCGAGGTCTTCCCAGCTGTATTTGTATGGTTCCGACTTAATAAGCCAATACTGCATAGTTGTGATTTGTCAAAAAAAAATCCCATTCAAAGATGGGATTTTTTAGGTTATTATGTTGTGTGATTTTCAATCTTAATTCGCCATTAATTCAGCTAGTTGTTCTTTCCAGCCATTCTTTTCGAATGCTCCGGATTTTCCAATCGCTTCTTCAAAAGCGGTGATTCCTGCCTCATCAAGATCAGCAATTTGTTTGTAGCTTGTGTAGCCAGCCTCGTTCATTTTCTTTTCCAATGCCGGACCTACGCCACTAAGCTTTTTCAAATCGTCGTCTCCAGATGGCTTTTCTGATTTTGCCTCAGGCTTTGCTGGTGCTTCCTCTTTTTGAGCAAGCTTTGCTTCAGCGTCCTTTCGGTTCTCAGCTTCCATTCGGGCTTTCAACTCAGCTAAACCGTCCAATTCACCCAAGGTAGATATCTCTTTAGACTTGTTCAATTTAGACACATATTTAGAAGTCTGTTTCGCTACTTTGTTCTTAGCAGACTTATCTGCATCGATACGTGTGCGCTCTTCTTCTTTCCAGATATCTGTATGTGAAACGATGATTCGCTTCTGATCTTTGTTGAATTCAATGATTCGGAATTCTAATTCCTCTTCTGGCTTTACAATAGACTTGTCTTCTTTCTTGATGTGTTTGTTTGGAGCGAATCCTTCAACACCATATGGAAGTGCAACTGTACATCCTTTCTCACCTACTTCAATGATAGTTCCTTTGTGCTCAGAACCTTCAGTGAAGATGCTTTCGAATGTATCCCAAGGGTTTTCATCCAATTGCTTGTGACCAAGGCTAAGTCTTCTGTTCTCTCTGTCGATTTCAAGAACTACTACCTCAAGTTCTTCACCTTTCTTAGTGAATTCAGCAGGGTGCTTGATTTTCTTGCTCCAGCTTAAATCACTTACGTGAACCAATCCGTCAACTCCTTCTTCAAGTTCTACGAATAGACCGTAGTTTGTAAGGTTTCGAACGATTCCTTTGTGCTTGCTGTCAACAGGGTATTTCGTTTCGATGTTCTCCCATGGATCTGGAGTAAGCTGCTTGATGCCAAGCGACATTTTGTGCTCTTCTTTCTCCAACGTAAGGATTACAGCTTCAACTTCATCACCAACGTTCATGAAGTCTTGTGGGTTTCTCAAGTGCTGAGACCACGACATTTCTGAAACGTGGATTAAGCCTTCAATACCCGGAGCGATTTCAACAAACGCACCGTAGTCGGCTACTGTAACAACTTTTCCTTTCACTTTGGCACCAACCTGTAGCTCTTCTCCAAGGCTTTCCCATGGATGCGGAGTAAGTTGTTTCAGACCAAGTGAAATTCGTTTCTTGTCGTCATCAAAATCAAGTACAACAACATTGATCTTCTGATCAAGTTCCAATACTTCTTCTGGGTGATTGATTCGTCCCCAAGACACATCTGTAATGTGCAGTAGACCGTCCAATCCACCTAAGTCGATGAATACTCCAAACGAAGTCATATTCTTAACAACACCTTCAAGTACTTGACCTTTCTCAAGTTTCGAAAGGATCTGACCTTTTTGTGCTTCAATATCGTCTTCAATCAACGCTTTGTGCGATATCACAACGTTTTTGAACATTTCATTGATCTTAACTACTTTGAATTCCATAGTTTGACCAACGTATTGATCGTAGTCGCGAATCGGCTTAACGTCAATTTGTGATCCTGGCAAGAATGCATCTAGACCACTCACGTCTACAACAAGACCACCTTTTGTGCGCGACTTGATGTAACCTGTTACGATTTCACCTGTTTCACGAGCACTGGTAACCATGTTCCAAGCTGTTTCTGCAAGAGCTTTCTTACGAGAAAGTACAAGCTGACCCAAACTGTCTTCAGTTTGTTCAACGTATACTTCAACCTCATCACCTTGAGCAAGGTCAGGGTTGTTTTTGAACTCAGTACGAGTAACTAATCCGTCTGATTTGAACCCGATGTCTACTACGACATACTTCTTGTTCATCGATACCACTTTACCTTTAACAATGGTACCTTCTTCGATTGGATTAAATGTTTTGCTGTAGAGTTGTTCTAACTCCGAGCGGTTACTGTCGTCATACTGACTAAAACCTTCTTTGTCCATCGACCAATCAAACGCACTTTCATCGTGTACAGGATTGTCGTTTGCCTCACTCGTTGACGGAGCCTCTTCGGCTGCCGGAGCGTCATTTTTGGCAACGTCCTGGTCGGTAGATGCTTCAACCTGAGTGTTTTCAGATTTAGCTTCTACTTCTGCGTTTTCTGGATTGTTTGTGGATTCTGAGGTTTGGTTTACGGTTTCAGTAGAAGCATCCTTGGTTTCTACTGTTTCTTCGGAAACGTTGTTGTTTTCGAGTTCGTTGTTTTGTTCTGTCAAATCAATGTGTCCTCCTTTAAGCGGCGGCAAAAATAAGTTTTAGTTCAGAAAAAACAAATCATCTGCTTGGTAGATTTGAAAAGGCTGTTCATCGACATTCGTCAAAAATGACATTAGCTTGGCGAATTGCACTTGATTCTGATATGAGTCTCACGTACCTTGCCAACAAATAATCGAACAACTATAATTATACCGTAATGAAAACAATCAAATTATTAGGAGTATCCGCTGCACTGCTTATAGGAAACACAGCAATGGGTCAAGCACCATTGAAAGGAGTTCAATTTAGCAAGCAATCTACCGCAATACAAGTTGTAGAGTTTAATCCGGCAGATCCTTCTGAGGTAACCGTGAAAAATGACGTGCGACTAGACAATGGTAGGTCATATATTGGGAATACCATGTTTCATGTCAAGGAACGCAATGCATTGTATTTTTTCACGCAGCGTGAAATGAACAATGGTGGTTTCGGAATGATTTCAAACGATCCACGTATGGTCATCGCAAATGCACAAACCGGCGAAGTGATGCGCGAGTTGCCTTTCAGCAACACGAGTATTATGGCTCCGTTCATCATTCCTGAGAAAAACCAAGTTGGTTTTATTGCGTCGCAAAGAAACTTTAACGGTTACGGAAACAACGAAGACGATAATTCTCTCGTAATTTTCAATATGAGCTCAGGTGAAATTGCTCATCGAGTTGAGTTACCTTCTCTCTCTTTCCAAGGAGTTAGCGCTCCGTTTGTTGGGAAGTCAAAGTCAACCTCGCCGAACGGTGTGGCCTCTGAGGTAGAAGTTTCAGTAAGTTCTCCGTGCTACATCGCTTCAAAATCAAAAGTGGTATTTGTGGCTAAGGATGTTCTAGGAATAAACCGTGTGTATGTTTTCAATACGCAGTCAGGCGTGATGGAAAGCAAATTGAGCGTTGATGTTGATGTTCTCGATTTAAAATACAACTCAATTACAGACGATCTCGACATATTATATATTGTTAAATCAGGAAAAGACCGCATTCTAAAGCTGGGTGTTATGTCGGAGAATGGTTCCGATATTACTGAGAAGGCAGAAATACGAAAGCTTTCTACTAGTGAAGAAGCGATTCAAGATGGATCATTAGAAGTGAATCACGACAACGGAAACGTTGTTGTCACCAAAGACGACGAGAATGGATACCAGGCAGTTTATAGCTTTGATGCAGATTTGGAATTGACATCATCTTCAAAGATTAATAGCACCGAGGTAAAAATCGACATAGCTTACCCGGAAATCTATACGGAGTCAAGCACCGTAAACTTAGCTTCCGCGATAAAACTTTTCCCAAACCCTGCAACCGACAAATTCTCTATTGCAACAGAGTTTGGTGTAAACGTGAAGGAAGTTGTGATTTATGACAACATCGGGCAAGTGGTAAAGCGCGTTGATGTTCAGTCTGGATCTACTATGAATGAGTTCAATGTTGATTACTTCAAGCCAGGTATCTACTTTGCAGACATTGTATCCGAAGGTGCACAGAAGGTATCTCGTAAATTAGTAATTCAATAAGCAGGTAGAAGATCGGCAAAGCCTATGCGTTCACGCATTTTTTGGTTACTTCTTGTTGTAGCGAGTGTAACGTTTACAAGCTGTGGTCCAGAACCTCCGCCAGAGGTGATACCTCCTGTGAACAATGGTTCAGACACCACTTTGGTGGATGTTACCGAGTTGCCGCCCCTAAGGATTCCCACGGACAATCCGTTATCAGTTGCAGGAGTTGATTTAGGTCGTCATTTGTTTTACGATGACATTTTAAGCGGGAATCAGTCGCAATCTTGTGGTACGTGCCACAATCAAAAGCATGGATTTACGGACAATGGCAACGCCTTAAGTGAAGGAATTAAAGGGCAACTTGGAACTCGAAATGCCATGCCTATATTTAACCTGATGTGGGGTAACGGTTTCTTCTGGGATAGTAGAGCGTCCACCTTGTTCCATTTGGTTACCATGCCTATTGAAAATCCAATTGAAATGGATGCACGCGTTGAGGATGTTTTAGATCGCTTGAACAACTCTGCGATGTACAAAGACAAGTTTAAAAAGGCCTTTGGTGTGGATACAATTAAAGAAGAGCACTTGTCTAAGGCGCTTGAGCAGTTTATTCTCACAATAACATCGGATAACTCCAAGTTTGATAAATTCAACAGGGGAGAGGCCAACCTCACTACACAAGAATTAAGAGGTTTTGATGTTTTGAAGATAAAGGGGTGCTTCAATTGCCATTCATCTTCCTTGCTTACCGATAATAAATCGCACAACACTGCGCTAGATAAGACTCCAAAGGACAGTGGGCTCATGGCGACAACGGGTCGCTATGAAGACCGACATAAATTTAAAACACCATCTTTACGTAATATCATGGTTACGGCCCCATACATGCATGACGGACGATTTAAAACCATTGAAGATGTAATTGAGTTTTACGAATTGGTCCTACCAAACCTCAATCTAGAAATGAATCGGAACGCATCAGATTCTATGCGTATTGCACCTAGGAATCGAATAACTCCCGGGGAAATGGCGGATGTCAAGGCTTTCTTGAACACACTAACAGACCACGAAATGCTTAACAATCCGAAGTTTTCTGATCCGTTCTAAAAGTCAGGACAGCCTATTCGTCTGTATGTCTTGCCTTTCACCGCTCTTCGTCGTCTGAAAAATCGTCTCTTCTTTCGTTTTTTCTTGACCACATCAGAATGAATTGCCATTTTTTCCTTTTGCTTGAATTTACCGGTTGGGCTTCCGTCTGAGTGGCGAATTTCGACCAACTCTGGATTTCTAGTGTTTGCCGATTGTGCACTGAGGGGTTTTACGTTGAACCCCATCATGCCGGCCACTACAAGTAGCTTAAACACAAGTGATTTAGACCAGCTATAATTCGTTATATCCACTTGTTCGGACGAGAATATTCCACAAGTGTTTTTGGGGAATTGACCAAGTTGCTCCGGGCTCATTTCGCGACAGTCGACAACACATTTGCTACATGTCTTACAGAAGTAACCCCCTTCCACAGCTTCCATTTTATTTAAATCTGCAGGACAAGGTGAAGAAAGGGAGAGACGGTTCTTGTCCTAAAGCTACAATGGATCGTTAAAATGTTGCATAAAAAAAGCAGCACCCGTCGGATGCTGCTTTGAATATTCATGTGGTTGGGCTTACATCATACCGCCCATTCCGCCCATGCCACCCATGTCTGGTACAGCATGACCGCCTTTGTCTTCTTCCGGCTCCTCAGCAATTAGACATTCTGTAGTAAGCATCATGCTCGCAACAGAAGCTGCATTCTCAAGAGCTACACGGCTCACTTTAGTTGGGTCGATAACTCCAGCTCCGATGAGATTTTCATATACATCAGTTCGTGCGTTGTATCCAAAATCAGCCTTGCCTTCTTTTACTTTCTGAATTACAACCGAACCTTCTCCACCCGAGTTGTGTACGATCTGACGCAATGGCTCTTCAACCGCACGTCGGATAATTTGAATTCCTGTATTCTCATCGTCATTATCACCTTTAAGAGATTCTAATGCTTCGATAGCGCGCACGTAAGCTACACCACCACCTGCAACAATACCTTCTTCAACGGCAGCACGAGTTGCGTGAAGTGCATCGTCCACTCGGTCTTTCTTTTCTTTCATCTCAACTTCAGAAGCCGCACCAATATAAAGTACTGCTACACCTCCGCTTAACTTCGCTAAGCGCTCTTGAAGTTTTTCTTTATCGTAGTCAGACGAAGAGTTGTCGATCTCAGCTTTGATCTGAGCGATTCGACCAGCGATATCGTCTTTAGATCCAACACCATTTACGATGGTTGTATTCTCTTTGTCGATAACCACTTTTTCACAAGTTCCTAAAGACTCTAAAGTTGCGTCCTCAAGTTTGCGACCCTGCTCTTCAGAGATAACTGTACCACCTGTAAGGATAGCGATATCTTGGAGCATTGCTTTGCGTCGATCTCCAAAACCAGGAGCTTTTACAGCTGCAACTTTGAGTGAACCGCGAATCTTGTTTACCACTAGAGTTGCCAAAGCTTCACCTTCAACGTCTTCTGCAACAATAACAAGAGGCTTACCCGTTTGAGCAGTTTGCTCAAGTACCGGCAATAACTCTTTCATGTTGCTTACTTTCTTGTCGTAAATCAGGATGTATGGAGACTCTAACTCAGCTTCCATTTTCTCTGTATTGGTTACAAAGTATGGGCTCAAGTAACCTCGGTCGAACTGCATACCTTCTACAGTTTTAACCTCAGTCTCGGTGCCTT
>CAJXLR010000064.1 GCA_913056425.1 uncultured Bacteroidota bacterium | reverse complement strand
AACCAGCGAGTTTAATCGCGATTAATACATAGATGGTCATTCCAATTAGGGTAGCCATCATGGTTCCTTGAGGAATACTGCGTTTAGGGTCTTTCAGATCTCCCGAGAGTCCGACACCTGCGGTCATACCGGTAAATGCTGGAAAGACAATCGCAAAGACGTAAAAGAAATCATGTTTATCAGCAGTCCATAAAAACGTTGTAGTAGTATCGCCTGTTCCCGCAAAAAACATCACAAGTGATACAGCTAATATGGCCACAACAACATAGAGCATCCACATACCTGTTTTTGCACCTTTAGTGAACATCAACCAGGCTAGAAGACCAACACTTAACAAGCCAATCAGGCGCTTGCTCACGGCGATTGGGAATCCCGTGTTTGCCTCCAACATCGTTAACACCGGTTCAAATGCTTCGGAGAAGGCGATCACATAAAATGCTACACTAATTGCCTGACTTAAGTACAAAGCGATGCCAATCGCGGCACCAATGGTTAAACCAAATGAACGTGAAATGATGTAATACTCGCCGCCACCCTCTACTTTTTGGTTTGTCGCAATCTCTGCTAAAGCCATTGCAGTGGGAATGGTTACCAGGTGTCCTACGAGGATAATAACCAATGTCCAGGTAAATCCGAGCGATCCAACTGCAAAGCCAAATCGCAAGAACATAACTGCTCCCAGTATGGTGGAAATTGCAGTTAAAAAAACCGGGGCGGTACCAAACTTACCTTTGGAGTGGAGTAACTCAGCCATTTAAACGAATTATATTTCAATACTAACGAAACGCATGAGGATTACATAAAGACATAATCTACACTCGTTGTAAAACGATTTGAAATTCATTTATCTTTGGTTACTATGAACACTATTGAACTATTCAAAACAGACCTATGGAATGGGATTTGGAAGCAAGCCAAAGCTTCCTGGAAACCTTTGATTGTACCCTTGATTACGGCGGGCATCCTGCTCACTTTGGTGTTTGCAGGTTTTGCAAGCTACATCATGTCAATTTTACCGGAAGATATCTTGAGCGGATTCGATCCCACCGATCAAGAAGCTGTGATGGCCTTTGTAGTCAGAATTGCGGAGTTGCTTGAGCAAAATGCAATGGCTGTTGGTATCGCCAGTATTGTATTCGGTATTGTTCTGTCCTTAATCACTGCATGGGCTAGCAGAGTCTGCTTGCAAATTAGCCAAGACGTGGTAGAAGTTGGTGCTGCAAATGTTGGAGAAATTATGTCAAACTCATTTGACAGCCTCTTCAAAAACGTGTTGGTTTATTCTGTTTTACTCGCCATTGTAAGTGGGATATTAAGTGTCGCAATTACACCTCTTCAGCATATTTCCAATGGACTTCATTCAGTAGTTAACTTGATTATTAATATCCTGATGTTACGCCTCATCATAGTAAATACTGCCATTGTTATTGGTAAGATGGAAATCAGAGATGCAATTAGCTTCTCTTGGGAGAATATCACATTTGGACGTGCTATCAAAATTATTCTGATTGCTATTGTTGCAGCTATTTTAGGTGGACTTGCGACATTCTTGCTTATAGCTATTCTTGGCTTGCTAGGTACTGTGGGAGGAATACTCGCAATTCCTGTAATGCTGTTTGTTTCACTCTTTGCAGCCGCTATTTATTATTCAGGTGTAACCGGGGCGTTCTACCGCTATGCAGAGGTGGAATATTCGGATTCAGAAGATCATCACCTAATAGACGAGGAATAATTGGCATATACCACATCAATAACAATTCGAGGTTATCACTGTGATGCCTACGGGCATGTTAACAACGCTCGATATTTTGAAATTTTTGAGGAAGCCCGGTGGCAAGCGCTCGAGACCGCCGGGTTAATCCCAAAGTTTGAGGAACTTGGACTGCAATTCTTTGTGGTTAATATTAATTCAAACTTTAAGAAGGCTATTCTTCCGAATGATATAGCCACGGTTCAAACCTCACTTGGAGCAACCACAAGAAGAACGATTTCGTTTATTCAAGAAATCACCGTTAACGGTTTATTGTGCACGAAGGCTGAGGTTATCTTTGTCCTTTTCGACGCTGAAGCAAAGCGTGCAACTCCAATCACAAAGGAAATTGTAGCGCTTTTTACTTCATTTATCCATGGCAAGAGTTAAGATAAACCCTCCCAAAAACTTTGTGTATTACCACCAGCTGGTAGTACGTGTTACCGATTTGAACTACGGCAATCACTTAGCAAATGAAAACTTATTGGCTTATGCGCAAGAAGTGCGTGTGAACTGGTTGGCAAAGAATAAACGTAGTGAATTGGACTTCTGGGGAACAAGTCTAATTCAAGGGGATGCTGCAATCGTGTACAAAAGCGAAGGATTTCTTGGAAACCGCATTACAATTGGTCTTTCTGTGGAAGACCTCGGGAATTCCAGTTTCGACCTTGTTTGCGAGATGTACAATGAAACTACAAAGAGCCCACTCGCTTTGGTTAAAACAGGAATGGTTTGTTTCGATTACGATGCACGAAAAGTGAATCCTGTCCCACAGGAATTTCAAGACCTCGTGAGCAGTTAACTACTTTTTGTCAACCGCAGCTTTGGCCCAGCCAATGAAATTGTCTGGTGAGGTAACGCCCATAGTCTTCTTGGCTATAGTGCCATCGGGCTTTAGGAATAAGAATGTTGGGTAGCCTCGTACTGCATATTTGCGAGCTAGAATCGGGCCTTCTCCTTTTTCCATATCCACTTTAAGGTTGATGAAGTGTTCGTTGTAATAGTCGCCAACGGCTTTTTGGGTGAACACATTTTTTGCCATGTATTTACATGGTCCGCACCATGTGGTGTAGGCATCAATAAAGATGAGTTTGTTTTCCTCTTTAGCTAATGCCTTGGCCTCGTCAAAGCTCAACGTTTTAAACGCAATGCCTGTGTCTTCTCCAGGAGTTGTGTCTGATTTTAAAGTTACAAATGTTGTTGCCGCAAGAGCAAGGATAACGACCGAGGTTAAGATTCTATTTGTTTTCATCTGATGCGAATTTATATGTTCTGTTGATTATGAATTGTATGCTACCCGATAATCGTCAATTTCTATACCATAGTCGGAGCGAATATCAAATCCTGATTTTTTCGGAATTTGTTTGGGTCAATTAACTGTATAATTGTGCTGCTATGAAACTTACCACACTTATCACAACGTTCATACTCCTGTCCGTTGGTGTGACATTTGGTCAACAAAATTTGGCGAGTACAGATTCCGCCATGATTCGTGACATTTTCGACGTGGCTCTGGTTAACGGTGAATCGTATGAGAACTTGAGGTCGTTGTGTAAGGATGTAGGTGCCCGACTAAGTGGGTCACCTGAAGCGGAAAAAGCAGTGAGGTGGGGGCAAGCGCTGTTAAGTACCTATGAGTTCGATTCTGTTTATCTCCAGAAGATAACGGTTCCTTTTTGGGAGCGTGGGGATGTTGAATCCGCAACCCTGAATGGAGTTGAACTAGAACTAAGTGCATTAGGTGGATCTGTAGGCACAGACGGTAAACTAACCGCCGAGGTTATTGAAGTTGACGGACTTGATGAGGTTGCGGCGCTCGGGAAGGATAAGATTCAAGGTAAGATAGTGTTTTACAACCGTCCAATGGATCCACGTCCAATCAGCACATTCGAAAGCTATGGAGGTTGTGTGGATCAACGATACGCCGGCGCATCAATTGCTTCACAGTATGGTGCAATTGCAGTTTTGGTGCGCAGTATGACGCTATTGGAGGATGATCACTTCCCCCATACCGGTAGCATGGGCTACAAACCGGATGTGACCAAGATTCCGGCTGCCGCACTAAGTACAAGCTCAGCAAATACGCTTTCCGAATCCATAAAGTCCGGTAAAGGGGCACAAGTTTCTTTGGAAATGAATTGTCGAACAAACCCGGATGTAGAATCCTTCAATGTTATTGCAGAGATAAAAGGCAGTCAGCATCCTGAAAAATTAATTGCCGTAGGTGGTCACCTCGACAGCTGGGATTTGGGCGAAGGTGCTCATGATGATGGCGCCGGGATTGTACACAGTGTTGAGGTTCTTCGAATAATGAAGGCACTCAATTATCAACCAAAACATACCATTCGGGTTGTGTTATTTATGAATGAAGAGAACGGTAACATGGGAGGAAAGTCCTATGCCCGGTATGCCAAGGAAGCGAATGAAAATCACGTCGCGGCTTTAGAGAGCGATCGAGGTGGCTTCAGTCCTCGCGGCTTCACTGTAAAAGGGGATTCCAACCAAGTTAAGTTTATCCAAAGCTTCAAGCAACTACTTGAGCCGTATGGCCTGCACTACTTTGAGAATGGATATGCGGGGGTAGATATTAGTCCTCTAGCAACTGCAGATAATATGGTTAATCCTAAAATCCTAATGATGGGCTTAGTACCTGATTCACAGCGCTATTTCGATTTTCACCATACGGATGATGACATTTTTGAAAATGTTAATAAGCGCGAATTGGAGTTAGGGTGTGCATCACTAACCGCGATGATTTACCTACTTGATAACCATCTAAATGGACAGCTTTGATACGGAATGTCGCCGCAGCGGATGTCGCGGATATCACAGAGATTTACAATCATTACATCCGTGAAACTACGGTTACGTTTGAGGAAGAGAGTCTTAGTGATGAAGAGATGGCTGTACGAATTCACCACATTTCACTTCAGTATCCTTACATCGTATTTGAAGAGAGCGGTCGAGTAGTTGGATATGCTTACGCCACTCGATGGAAAGAGCGCTCCGCTTATCGCAATTCGGCAGAAACTACGGTTTACGTGCACAAAGATTTTGTGGGGCGTGGAATTGGCAAGCAACTTTACCATCAACTTATTGAACTGTGCAAACAGACCAACTGGCATTATCTAATTGGCGGAATTACAATGCCTAACGATGCAAGTGTCAAGCTGCATGAGTCTCTAGGCTTCAAATACGTAGGCACCTTCAAAGAGGTTGGTTACAAGTTCGAGAAATGGCTCGACGTTGGATACTGGGGGAGGAGGATGTGAGCCTGCCTGTCGGCAGACAGGGCAGACAGGTGAGAGTGTGAGTGTGACTGGAGATTCGTCGTCGGAATATTAATCTGTGATGTAATTTTCGCTATTCGCTATTCGCTATTCGCTATTCGCTATTCGCTATTCGCTATTCGCTATTTCTCCCATTGCACAACCCAAATTCCACGCAACTCATTTGAGTTATAATCAATGGCTTTGTCCTCTGGGTATTTTGATTTAATCGCTTTCAACGTCTCTGCCGCGATATCTGATTGGGTGCTCCCGTGGCATTGAAGGCACATTTCGTTGGTAAGGATTGGGTAATAACCAACGTAGTGTTTGTCAAATTCGGTAACCAAGGGTGATGGCTTAATACCGTTCTTGATTTTTTCTTTGCCATCGGTTAGATATCGCAGCTCATCCTTTGAAGCTTGACTTCTCGGATTTCTTGGCTGGTCTGAAACACGTTTAATTCTGGCTCTGAGGTGATTCGACATGCTGTCGGTAAGGTTTATAGCTCTCAGGTTACAGAAATCTACGGCTCCATGACTGCCACGAGTTTTTATAGCGTTTAACAAATTTTTGCCTAGCACGGCTTTAGTCTGAAGCGCTAAAGATTTACCGTATTCTGCCGGACTTATTTGTGGGACTTCTGTTTTATAAATCGCTTCATCCTTGGCGTACCAATCGGATGCGGACCTGTCGCTGTGAAAAAGGTAATACGCAACAGCATCAACTACTTCAGCAGAATAGCTCATGTTTGGCATAATTCCGTACTTCTTGACAGACTCTGGCATTTTGCTTTTTTCAGTTGAGGGCGATCCAACAAATTGAGTGAAATCGGTCAGAAACGATTCATAGGTTGAGTTATCCTGGAGATAGCTCTGGGCAACTTGGTCAATGGTTGGCGCTACAGATGTGTTACCAGAAGGACCTGTTGCATGACATGACATACAGTTTTTTTGAAAGGCTAAAAGCCCAGCGTTCATCTGAACTGAGTCTACCGCAGTATTGCCCTCATTCCTTGAGTCGTTATGTTGTTTCGAACATGCGCTAAACAATAAGGTAGCGCTCACGCATATAAGCGCAGTCGTTTTAATCAAGTTCATAATTGCAAGTTAGTACAGCGAAACTGGTCTTGCGAATGGTTTAAGTTTATGGTTGTATTGATGTCGTTTATGACTCAGATCAGTTCGAGATTGTATTTGTCCAACAAGTAAAGAGCTTCTTCACGCGGGAATCTTGCTTTGTCAATTGAATTGATATCCGGATTTAGTCGGATGTTTGTCGACCCAGACAAATCTGCTCCCACAAGCTTAGTTTGATCAAACAGCGCTTCGCTGAAATCGCAGTTAGTGAGAAGACAGTTGGATAAATCGCTGCTAGCAAAATCGACGCCATTCAGGCCACAATGGTCGAACGATGAATTTTTGAGGTCAAGCTCGAAAAATGAACTGTGATTGAGTTTACATTTTCTGAAAGCTACTTCAAATCCAATTCGGTTCACTTGATCAAAGTGTAGGCCAATGAGCTTACATTCATAGAATTGGATATTTCGAAAGCCGCATCTCGTAATTTTCGCATTACTTAAGTCACATTGGTTAAAATCACAATCTTCGAAACGCGCCGCAGTTAAGTCTTTACCTGTGAAAATGCAATTGATAAACGTGCATGATTCAAAATCTGCCTCGGTTAAATCATCCGCTGTGAACTGATGGTTCGTATACGTTTGGTCGTATTGGTGCATGGTGTAAATTTAGTTGAGGGCATAAAAAAACCCAGACTCAAAGCCTGGGTTTCTTTCGTTAAGAAGAAAAATCTTAGTTCACTTTACCAGAAAGCTCAGATCCAGCTTTAAACTTAACAACGTTTTTCGCTTTGATTTGAATTTCTTTTCCAGTTTGTGGGTTACGACCTGTTCTTGCAGCACGCTTAGACACTGAGAAAGTACCGAATCCTACTAGGATTACTTTGTCTCCTTTTTTCAATGCACCTGAAGACGCATCTAGGAAAGAGTTCAATGCACTTTGAGCTTGTGCTTTAGTGATACCAGCGTCAGCTGACATTTGAGAGATTAACTCTGATTTGTTCATGATCTAAATTCTTTAAATGAAGTTAAAAATATCAAATAATAATAAACCACTCAATCGGCTGTAACGTGCATGAACACTGATACTTCCCGATTTCGTTGAACAATGTTAACCAATTTAACCAATACCAAACCCGATTTCTGCCCGATTTGTGAATAATTCCAGCCGATTTGTGAATAAGTGCGAATTTTGAAACGCTTCAATCCCAGTAATGATGTGGGTTTGCTCATAATAAGCAATTCTTTTGGAGTATAAATCGGTTAGTTTATTAGTCAAGTTTTTACCGGATTCTTCCATCAAAAGTGGACGGTTGTTCGAATTCCGGTTAAGATTCTTGACTATTTCCGACAAATCTCGTCTCAGATACACGGAAATGCCATTGTCGTTCATCCAATCTAAGTTTTCATGAAAACACGGGCATCCGCCGCCAGTAGCCATAACAAAGCTGTCGGATTCCATAGATACTTCACGAAGTGTTTTCCCTTCAATTTCACGAAACACATCCTCTCCTTCATTGAAAATATCAGAGATTGTTTTGTTAGATCTTGTTTCTATGGAGTGGTCTAAATCGATAAAGGGCATCCGCAATGATGAAGCAATTTGCTCTCCCCAAAACGACTTCCCGGCACCCGGCATCCCTACAATGAAAATCCG
>CAJXLR010000063.1 GCA_913056425.1 uncultured Bacteroidota bacterium | reverse complement strand
GGTCAAGAAAGTGATGCGGGATCGCAACGGTGTTTTCGATGCGGAAACCCGTGAGGCGATCAAACTCGAGCTGGGTGATGTGCTCTGGTACGTGGCGCAGCTGTCCCAGGAACTCGGTTATGACCTGGAAGAAGTGGCAATCGCCAACCTCAACAAAACCGAAAACGGTGTTGCGGAACGATACAACCATGCCCTTGGTATGCTATACGAACCGGGGAGTACCGTGAAGATTGTTTCTGCGCTGGCGGCTTTAGAAGAAGGACACGTTGACACGGACGACTCCATTGATGTACATAATGGTAAGTACAAGTTTTTCGAGAACGACAGTATCATGGACAGTGGTCATGGTGATCACAGAAATCTCACCTATCAACAGGTCGTTGAGAAATCATCGAACGTAGGAATATCTCTAACAGCATATAACGGATTCAAGAATAAGCCGAACGACTTTATCGAATACTTCGATGAATTGCACCTTACAACGGCCTTACAAACAGGCATAAAAGGAGAAGCAGAACCGTTCATTCTTAGGCCCAACAAACCCGGTTGGTCTGGAATGTCGGTTCCGTCAATTTCAATAGGATACTCGTTCAACACTAGCCCGTTGCATATGGCGATGCTTTACAATGCCATCGCGAATAACGGGGTGATGATGCGTCCTTACCTCATCAAGGGCATAGGACGATTCGGACAGATTGAAGAAGCATACGAGCCAACCACACTGAACAAAAAGATTTGTTCAGAATCGACACTGGCTTCACTCAAACAAATGCTGGAAGGTGTTGTGCAAAACGGTACTGCATCAAAACTTAAGAATGTAGGCTTCCCTGTTGCCGGGAAAACCGGAACCTCAAGAATATCAGACAGCAAGAGTGGCTACACCAAGCAATATCACTCCAGTTTCGTGGGCTACTTCCCTGCTGACCAACCGAAGTATACGTTGATCGTGGTTATCTCAAAACCCTCAAAAGGGCGTTACTACGGCGCATCGGTTGCCTTACCCGTTTTTAAAGAAATCGCATCTCGAATCTATGCTAACGCTGTGCACCAGAAAATGGTGGACAAAGACACAATAGTTCTTCCTGAGCAACTAACCGGAACCTATGCCGAAGTTAAAACATTGGCAAAACGGTACGACCTCCCCATGGAGTTTAAAAGTCGAAAAAATGAATTGGTATCTGCCAAACCAACCGGTGACTTTCTGGGAGGCTCAGCCATCACGATGAGCGACAACACAATGCCCGAACTGAAAGGAATGGGACTCACAGACTGCCTATATCTACTTGAAAATAAAGGATTTAAAGTAAGCCATCGAGGGACTGGAAAAGTAGTAGAGCAATTCCCGCTACCCGGCACAAAGATGCCACGCGGCAAAACAGTTTACCTCCGATTGAGCACAGAAAAATGAAGCTTCTAAGAGACATATTACCCCAAACGGTTGCCTACAAAATAGTGGGTGACGATTCGGTTGAAGTGTTGCGCTTGGAGCTCGACTCTAGGAAAGTTGAACCCGGATCGTTGTTTTTCGCTATTCCAGGAACTACGGTGGATGGCCACGATTTTATTGACAAAGCAATCGAACTGGGTGCCGTAGCCATTGTCGCTGAGCGTCAAACGGTTTCATCCGATATCCCATTTGTCCTTGTTGATGATGCTGCTCAAGCAATGGGAGAAATCGCATCAGCATTCTACGACTACCCTTCAAGTAAACTCAAACTTGTTGGTTTCACAGGTACGAATGGGAAAACAACAGTTGCAACCTTACTTCACGAGCTTCACCAGAAACTGGGATATAAAGCCGGCCTGATTAGTACGGTTGAGAACAAAATCGGCATTGAGGTAAGTCCATCTACCCACACCACGCCACACGCAATCGCAATAAATAAACTTTTGGGCGACATGGTTGCCGCAGGTTGCACCCACTGCTTTATGGAGGTAAGCTCGCATGCCATTCATCAGAAGCGGATTGCTGGACTTAAATACGCCCTGGCAGGTTTCACCAACCTTTCCCATGATCACCTCGACTACCACAAAACGTTTGCGGCTTATCGTGACGCCAAGAAAACGCTATTCAATCAACTGCCTGCTGACGCGATAGCGCTTATAAACAAGGACGACAAAAACGGTATGGTGATGCTGCAGAACTGCAAGGCCACCAAGTATACTTATGCCTTACACTCAGGTTCTGATTTCCGAGCTCGAATTCTTGAACACGATTTCCGGGGGATGTTGTTGGAAATTGACCGGAAGGAAGCGTGGTACCAACTCGTTGGGAAGTTCAATGCGTATAATGTCTTGTCTGTTTACGCCACCACCTTCTTATTGGGTGAAGATCCGGATAAGATAATTACTGCGTTATCTAGCTTAAACCCGGTGAGAGGAAGGTTTGAGTATGTAAGCTCCCCTCAAGGCATCATAGGCATAGTTGATTATGCGCACACGCCTGATGCGCTTAAAAACGTACTCGAAACGATTAACGGAATTCGCTCAAAGAACGAGCAATTGATTACGGTGGTTGGGTGTGGTGGAAACCGTGATCACGAGAAGCGACCGGTTATGGCTGAAGTTTCTGCGCAACTAAGTGACCGAGTAATTCTCACATCAGACAATCCAAGAACCGAATCACCTGAAGCCATTCTAGCAGACATGCAAACAGGTGTCCCGGCGCAACATTTTAAGAAAGTTTTAAAAATCACCGATCGCGAAGAGGCAATCAAAACCGCAATATCCATCGCGGAGCCAAACGATATAATCCTTATCGCTGGGAAAGGCCATGAAACCTACCAAGAGATAAAAGGGGTAAAACACCCTTTCGACGATAAACAAGTATTCACCAAAAACGCCGCCTTACTCCAATAAGATTATGCTGTATTACCTGTTCAGATTCCTACAAGACAACTTCGACCTACCAGGTGCCGGAGTATTTGAATATAGTTCGTTTCGCGCCATCATGGCCATCATCGTTTCATTGGTTATTAGCCTACTGTTTGGGAAAACGTTGATCGAAAAGCTGCGTAAGAAACAAGTGGGTGAAACCATTCGCGAGCTTGGTTTAGAAGGTGAAAATGAGAAAAAAGGCACACCCACCATGGGCGGTCTCATAATCCTCTCGGCAATCCTAATTCCTACTCTCCTATTTGCTCGACTTAGGAACATCTACATCATCCTGATGATTGTGACCACAGTTTGGCTGGGACTTATTGGCTTTTTGGACGATTACATCAAAGTATTTAAAAAGGATAAAGCCGGATTAGCCGGAAAGTTTAAGGTTGTTGGGCAGCTTGGTCTTGGGTTGATTATTGGTCTCACGCTTTACTTCAACAATGAGGTTCTAGTTCGTGAGTTCGTAAATCAAAAAGATGCAACACCGGCTCAAATCGAACAAGCAACCGAGACAAAAATCAATGAACTGGGTGAGACGATTTACATCGTTGACAACAAGTCGACCATCACTACAATTCCTTTCGTAAAAAGTCACGAATTTGACTACTCCTCCTTGCTTTTCTTCTTATCGAAGGACCAAGCAAAGAAGTGGACGTGGATCGTCTACGTTCTCATAGTAACATTCATCATTATCGCCGTAAGTAATGCAGCAAACCTAACCGATGGCATAGATGGATTGGCGGCAGGAACCAGTGCGATTATTGGTCTCACACTAGCGATCCTGGCATATGTATCGGGGAACGCCATTTTCGCGAAGTACCTGAACATAATGTTCATACCGTTCCAAAGTGAGCTGGTCATATTTGGCGCCGCTTTCGTTGGAGCGTGTATTGGATTTTTGTGGTACAACTCATATCCGGCCCAAGTATTTATGGGCGATACAGGAAGCTTAGCGTTGGGTGGCATCATAGCTGTAATGGCAATTATGCTCCGCAAAGAGCTTTTAATCCCATTGCTCTGCGGAATCTTCCTTGCGGAAAATCTGAGTGTTGTACTTCAAGTAAGCTACTTCAAATACACCAAGAAAAAATATGGTGAGGGCAAGCGCATTTTTAAGATGTCTCCCTTGCATCACCACTATCAGAAAAAGGGCTATGCCGAACCAAAAATCGTAACGCGATTCTGGATCATAGGCATCATGCTCGCGGCAATCACCATTATAACTTTCAAACTGCGTTAGTGAGCTTTCGAACCGTCATATTAGGCGCCGGCGAAAGCGGTACAGGAGCAGCGATACTAGCAAAGTCGTTAGGTCATGACGTATTTGTTTCCGACAAGGGACAAATTAAGGATCGGTATGTCCAGGAGCTAACCGATGCAAGCATCCAATTTGAATCTGGCGCACACACTGAGACGCACATATTGAATGCGGACCAAGTAGTTCTGAGCCCAGGTATTCCGCCAAGCGTACCCCTGGTTCAACAACTCAAACGACAAGGGATTCCTGTAATATCAGAAATCGAGTTTGGTGCGTTGAACACCGATGCAACCTTAATTGGGATTACAGGAACCAATGGTAAGACCACAACCACAATGCTTACCTATCACCTGCTGCAGAAAGGTGGGTTAAATGTAGGATTAGCAGGAAACGTTGGTCACAGTTTAGCGCGACAAGTAGCGCAAAAAGATTTCACTCACTACGTAATCGAAATCAGCAGTTTTCAACTCGATTTGATGTACAAGACGCGACTGGACTATGCAGTCTTGCTTAACATCACACCAGACCATTTAGACCGTTACGGAAGCTTTGAAAATTACGTGGAATCGAAGTTCCGTATCACGCAAAATCAAACCTCAACCGACCACTTCATATACAACATCGACGACGAGTCGATTACCACCAAACTAGCTACCAAGACTTTAACCGCCAATGCAATTCCCTTCTCCGTAAATCAATCACTGGAGAATGGCGCATGGGCCGATGACACTGCATTTCACATCAATACACAAATACCAAAAATAAAATTCAGAATGGACTTGAATCAACTCACAATCAGCGGGAAGCACAACACCTACAACTCAATGGCTGCTTCCGTTATCGCAAACTCACTATTAATCCGGAACGAAGTGATTCGTGAAAGCTTAATGGATTTCAAAAACATTGAACACCGCTTGGAGTACGTAGCCACGGTAAAAGGTGTTGATTACATTAACGACTCAAAAGCAACCAACGTTAACTCAGCGTGGTACGCCCTTGAAAGCATGAAAAAACCAGTTATTTGGATTGCAGGTGGCATCGACAAAGGCAACGACTACGAAAGCTTGGTACCACTAGTTAAAGATCGTGTACGCATACTTATCTGTCTGGGTAAAAACAACATCGCTTTGCATCAAGCTTTTTCAAAACACGTAGACTTGGTAATCAACGTCACGTCTGCGAAAGAAGCTGTTCAAGTTGCAAACGCTATGGCAGACCGCGAAGAAGTAGTCTTACTGTCTCCTGCTTGCGCGAGTTTCGACCTCTTTGATAGCTACGAAGACAGAGGTCGTCAGTTCAAATTCGAAGTTCGTAATCTGTAAGAAGCATGCTAAAATGGTTCAGAAATAACATCAAAGGAGACTATATCCTTTGGTTCGTTGTTGCCCTGCTCGCTCTGTGGGGTATCCTGGCCATATACAGCTCTACCTGTTCTCTTGCATACAAGCAGCAACACGGAAATACTGAATACTACTTGATTAAGCATGGTGGTATTCTAGCAATGGGGTTATTCGTGATGTGGCTAACACATCTCATTGACTTTCAGTACTTTACAAGGCCCGCTAAATACTTGATTTATTTAGCGATTGGCTTGTTGCTTTACACATTGATTTTTGGTACCGGACTTAACTCGGCACGCAGATGGTTGATGATACCTGTGGTTCATCTCACCTTTCAACCATCGGATTTTGCTAAGGTCGCTTTGGTGATGTACATCGCCCAGTTCTTGTCCAAACGGCAAGGCAAAGGACACATTGATAATTTTCGGAAAACCTTCTTACCTGTATTGATTGTGATTGTGGTCGTTTGTGGATTGATTGGCATTGCCGATTTATCTACCGCCGCAGTTTTATTCTCAACGTCCCTTCTACTTCTATTTATCGGAAGGATTCCGGCAAAATATCTTCTCGCACTTTTTGGTAGTGGTGTGATTGTGTTATCGATCGTTGTAATCACCTTGATGAATACCGACATTAACGTAGGTCGAGTCTCCACTTGGAAAGCTCGGATCGAAAACTACGTCAACTTCATGAAAGGCGATGAAACAGCTGAAAGTTACCAAAATCAGCAAGCAAACATAGCCATAGCGAATGGTGGAATTCTAGGAAAAGGGCCGGGTAAAAGCGAGCAAAGAAACTTCCTTCCTCTAGCCTTCTCAGATTTTATCTATGCCATTATTATCGAAGAATACGGCTTATTGGGTGGACTCTTTGTAATGGGATTGTACTTGACACTGTTGTGGAGGGCAGTGCGAATTGTTATTCACTCACCCAAGGCCTTTGGCGCTCTATTGGCTATTGGTTTGTCATTTACACTCGTAATCCAGGCATTCATGAACATGGGCGTTGCTGTTCACCTCTTACCTAATACCGGCCTTCCGCTGCCATTTATTAGCATGGGAGGTACCAGTTTATTGTTTACAAGTTTGGCGATGGGAATCATTCTTAGCGTATCACGATATACACAACAAGAAATCACCGAAGATGAAGAAGCATAGTTTTTTAATATCGGGTGGCGGCACAGGCGGTCATATTTTCCCGGCTATTGCAATCGGCAAAGAGCTTCAAGAGAAATACCCGGATGCCAATATTCATTATGTGGGAGCCAAAGACAAAATGGAAATGCAGAAAGTTCCCGAAGCTGGTTTCACCATCGATGGGTTATGGATATCTGGTATAGACCGGAAGTTGTCTACAAAAAATTTAAGCTTTCCGTTCAAACTTATTTCAAGCCTTTGGAAGAGCTTCTTTATTATCAAAAAACACAAACCGGACATTGCGATTGGCGTGGGTGGATTTGCCAGTGGTCCGCTCTTGTTTATGGCAAATCTGTTAGGCAAACCAACACTTGTTCAGGAGCAGAATAGTTACCCGGGAATAACCAATAAACTTCTATCCAAAAAAGCAGACAAGCTTTGTGTTGCTTTTGAGGGGATGGAGCGTTTCTTCCCCAAAAACAAAATTGTAATTACAGGAAACCCCATACGTCCACAACTGCTCAGTTGTGACGCCACGGCATCTGAAGCTCGCAGGCACTTTGGTTTGGATGACAAACCTACTATTCTAATAATCGGCGGAAGCCTTGGTGCAAGGACTATAAATCAAGCAATAGAAAAAGACCTACAACTCTTAAAAGAGGAAGACATCCAAATACTCTGGCAAACAGGCAAGTCATACACCAACGGACCCGAGGTTTTTGGTAAACGAACCGTTTTTATCAAGGAGATGGATCTTGCATACCGCGCTGCAGATCTCGTCATTTCCAGAGCCGGTGCTTCCAGCTTGTCTGAATTGAGTGCGTTGGGAAAGGCATGCATCTTGGTTCCGAGCCCAAATGTTACAGAAGACCATCAGACAAAAAATGCGATGGCGCTTGTGAATAAAAACGCAGCAGTACTCGTTAAAGATTCAGAAGCACTGCAGGATTTAGTTCCAACCGCACTTGACCTAATGGCACAGCCAGAAAAACGGGATGAGCTAATAAAAAATATCACACCTCTTGGTCTAAAAGAAGCTACAAAGACCATAGTATCAGAAATTGAAAAACTGATTCAGTGAATCTAGAGAAGATCCATAGCGTTTGTTTTTTAGGCATCGGAGGTATTGGAATGAGTGCTATTGCGCGCTACTTTATGGCTTCAGGTAAGGAAGTCTTTGGATACGATAAGACTGAAAGCTCTATCACAAAATCGCTTATCGCGCAAGGAGCAGAG
>CAJXLR010000062.1 GCA_913056425.1 uncultured Bacteroidota bacterium | reverse complement strand
AAAAATGAGTTCTTCAATTTTCGCGGTGACCATTTTTGGGGTGTGAAAAACCTGGCAAGCCATTACTGATGCAGCTTCATCGATCCAAGCCATCATAATTCCGCCAAATAGGTTTCCGTGCACGCCCATGTCCTTAGTCATGGCGATATGTGTTGTTATTAAGTCCATTCTATGAGTTGATTACCGATTGGATTTCAGACATTCGAATACCTCCGTGTGATTCATCATACACAGCTTCTCCATTCTTAACCACAATTACTTGCGGACTTTCATGGTACACATGGAGTTGCTCCGCGATGGTGTTTGAAACATCGCGATGTGCGATTAAATCGAGATAGTAAATAAGAGGAGTTTCTTTGTTGGTTTCTGATGAAAGTCGATTGAGTGCCATTGAGCTAATGCTGCAGCGTGTGCTGTGCTTAAACAGGACAACTGGCTCGTGATGAGACACTTCTATGGCTGTATTCAAATCGGCGATTGAAGTAATTGTGCGCCATTCGCCGGGTAATTTAGAACTCCCAAATCCAAACATGCCGCAAAGGTAGACAATTGTGCTCGAGTGTGAGTCTGTGCGCTTACCAGAGGTTCTGAATCACCACGTCGACATCAAATACATTGCGTTCTCTAAGGTCTGTTGCGAAGAAAAACGATTCTCCTGGTAGCAAATCAACATAGAACGTTTGGAAAGAAGAGTTCATGAAGTTGCCAAATTCGTCGTAAAGCAATATTTCAAGATCAACTTCCGAAATGTGACTTCTTCCATCGTTAAATACTTCGCCATCAATTTCAACGTTTCGTGCTCCCGCCCAAAAATCAAAGGTCACACTTGCTTGGGGTATTCCGTTGCGGACATCAATATCGTCACCACAACCACTTAAGCCTAAAATCAAAAACAATGTTGCAATCGGTAGAACTAGTCGTCTCATAATCTGTACAAATAAGTAGGTTTAAACATTGCGCAAATGCCGAAAACTCATTGAAACGCGTTTACTTGTTTTGCGCTATGGTTATAAAATCAAATACCAGACCAAGCTTGGTATAGGTTTAGTAAATTTGAGACATGAAGGCATCACACATTTTATTGGCATTAACAGTTCTATCCTTTACAAGCTGCAAGCTGTTTAAAAGTAAATCAAACGACGCCCCGGAAGTAGAAGTTGTAGAAGCGGAACAAGTAACCGAACCCAGTTCAGTTTTAGAGGTTCAGCAAGTCCAAACCGAAGATGTTGTGATGGCATATGGTGAAATTTGTGAAGCGTTGTTAGCATCTATCCGTATGGAAAATCTCGACCCCATGCAAATACATTTTCCGGACGTAAATGCCGCACGTATAATGGCTCCAAAAGAATTCAGCGGCAAATCCAACAAAGAGGTGACGGCAGTATTGGACGGGATGAAATCGCGTTTCAAGGGAAATCTCGACAACCTGGTTTCCGGAGCAAAAGTAAACAAAGTAGATGTTGGTTCACTATCTGTCAAGAACTGTCTATACTCTAAAGACAGCGACCTAAACATTGAAGTGCTAACGGCAGAGTATTTAGGCGGGGTAATCACCTATGAAGTTGCTTTACTAATTAAGACCATAAATGGAAAGACCTACGTTCTTGAGATTCCAATATCTACCGGAATTTTTGAGGACAGAGAATAACTCAATACTTCAGCAAGGATAAAAATCATAGCATCATATTTCGATAGACTCCAAGCGATAAATACCTTCGCACCGGATGGAGAATCTTATAACTCGAATTAAATCGCACTTTGCAAACCAGTCAATTACGTTTGAAACGCTCACAGATTTTGTTTTAAGCACTGACTTCTCGAAACTGGATATTGAATCGCATATCCCTGATGAAATTCACGGGGACTACAGCCGAAACATCATGCTTCTAGATCCATTGGAGGTTGTTGTAATTTATTGGCCTCCCCAAATAGAAAGTGCAATTCATCATCACGAAGACTTCTTTGGACACGTTGTAGTTACTCAGGGTCAGCTGAGCAACGTTGAGTATAGTTTGAACGATGGAGTAATGCGCGAAGAGCGAATTACAGATGCTGGACCGTTCGGAGTTTTGCCCGAAGAAGAAGGTGTAATCCACAAACTATGGAATCGAAGTGAAGAACCTGCGGTATCCGTTCACTTCTATTACCCTACGCTTGAGAGTTTCGACAAAATGGAGATCTTCGACATCACTACAGGACGGAAAGGAATCCTCAACGAAAAAGCAGTGGCGGCATCATGGCAGAGCCCAGACGATCATTTTCATTCCATTGAAAACGATGCATACAAATTTGTTGAACCCGGATCAGAGCCCAATGGGAAATCTCATCGAATCCATCCGGTAATACCCAAACCGGACAAGGCGGTTATCGTTCAAAACATTACGAGGTATTATCAAGAACAGGCAGAGTACTATGACTCGTTTGATCTAAAACACGCATCGCGCAAAGCCTACATAAACCGAATTAACGAGCTTGTCGCTGATCAAGTGCAATCTCTGAAGGCTGAAAACGTCTTGCACTTAGCCAGTGGAACTGGACGGAGAGCCAAAAAAATTCAAAACCTAACAGGGAGTAACTACGGGGTGTTACTTGCAGATGTAAGTCCTGCAATGCTGGCCAAGGCAAAAAAGTATGGCTACGAATACTTGATTGGCGACGTCATGTCGCTTGACCTAGAAAATTCAACGTACGATGCTTGTACGATGCTTTACGCTTTTGGACATATTACCTCGAGCGAAGAACGCCTCAATGTGGCTCAAAACGTCTATCGTTGGCTTAAACCCGGTGGATGTTTTATGGTTGATGTTTTTAACCTGCACAACAAAAATGAATGGGGACCCGCTTCTTCAGAAACGTATCACAAAATGCACTTAGACCAATTTGGATATGAAAAGGGTGATGTTTTCTATGTGAAGAATGGGGGAAAAGAAGTGGCATTCTTACATTACTTCGAAGAAGCTGAATTGATCCGTCTTTTCGAATCTGCGGGGTTTGAAATAGAATCTATTAGCTACGTGGGATATGCCAAACGCAGCGGAGAACTCCTTGAAGACAAAAATCAAGGCAGTTTTTTCGTAACGGCTAGGAAACCGATTTAACGCGCTAGCTCAAGAATTTTCTTGAAAATATCCGTGTTTTCATACATCCCCGTAAAATGAGCTGCTCCGGGACCATAGGCAAAAACCGGTATAAGCGCAGCTGTATGTCCTCCCGTTGTGAAACTCGGTTCAATCGAGTCGTAGTTCCTGTTTGTCTTTCCCTGAAGGTCCGTTTCCGCTTTTGGATTTAGCGCAAGGCCTCCTGTTTCGTGATCTGCGGTTACAATAATTAGCGTTTCACCATCCTTTTCGGCATAATCCAATACATAACCCAACACTTTGTCGAAGTCTTTCATCTCTGAATTAACGTAAGAGTAATCATTTGCATGTCCGCCCCAATCGATTTGAGACCCTTCGATCATGAGGAAGTATTTGCTCTTGTCTAAAAATGTGATTGCGGCTTCACTGGCATTGTGTAAGAAGTTCCCTCTATCGGTTTGCGCCGTAGGTAATCCATTCTCTCCAAGCAAGTATCCAAGACGCTCTGCTCCTTGACGCGACTTAACCGGGATTGGCTGAACCGATTTGGAAGAATCGATTGTCCAATTGTAAAGCTTCATATCCGATTCTCGGTGTGCAAAGTATTTAGAACCTCCTCCTGCAAAGAAATCTATGTCAGACTTTAGGAGTTGACCAGCAATATCGTATTCGAGTTTTCGATGAATTGTGTGTGAATAGAAAGATGCCGGAGTGGCATGTGTTATGGCCGATGTTGCAACAACCCCAGTTTCATATTTTCGAGCCGATAAAATCTCAACCAGGTTTGGAATACTGGTTGTATCCGGTCCCATGCCGATAGCTCCATTGTACGTTTTTTTACCACATGCGAACGCGGTTGCGCCTGCAGCTGAGTCGGTAATTTTATGACTCGCCGATTTCGGGTTCATCAAGCCAACGTGGGTAAATCGGTTGAAGTTCGTGGTGTTATCCGACTCAACGTAAAGTGAAGAAATTTGAGTTAATCCCATGCCATCGCCAATGAGGAGAATAATTCGCTTGGGTTTCTTAGTACCATGTCCTTGTGTCTTTGGTATGGTAGAACATCCCGCAATACCGAGCAAGATGATTAGAGAGTAGACCGCTTTCTTCATGATTTCACTTTCCGAGACCACAAAGCTAGTGCAGTAATATTTAATTGAGGTTAATAGCTAAACTTCTCAGCTAACCAAGGTCTGAAGTTGGCAAACCTGTTTTTAAACCATCTAGGCTGGTTACATTATTATCGAGTTGATACTGCTTTATACCCTCTTCACCTTTTTTGTCCGCCCAATAAAGCAGTGTGCTCCGTTCTTCTTTGTACTCCATAATAGGAACTCCAAATCCACAAGAATTCATTACGCCGTCAACATGAACGATGAATATCTGCCGGGTCCCAGGCAACTCAGGAAAACCTTTAGACACCTCTGGCCAATCTTTATCTCCGGGGTGGACTGCCCGAGCCGTCCCATAGATTCGCAGAATATTGGGGCTTCCCTCGAAAGCACACATCATTATGGTCATTCTACCATTCTCGAGGACGTGTGCAGCCGTTTCATTTCCACTACCTGTCAGATTCAACCACGCTACAGTGGTATCATCTATGATACGGAATGTATCTATACCTTTAGGCGATAAGTTTATCTTACCATCGTTTGGAGCCGTTGCGACAAAAAACACATGGCGTTCTTGAATGAAAGCAATGTGTTGAGGTGTGAGTCTCTTTCCGGGGTTACCCACGGCTAGTTCACAGTTACTTTAACCGAGACCGTCTCTGTTGCTACAACTTTTCCGCCAACAAAGAAGCTAAATGTTAGTTGTCCATCCACATTCTCTTGGCTAGCACAACTAAAGAAAACACGAACTTGTTCAGACTCAAGATGTGCACTAGGAATAATGGTACGCTCACCTGAAGTTGGGAAAAATGCATCCAAAGAACCGTGATTTAATGTAACCACTACTGAATCCGGTTTACCTTCTGGAAGATCTGTAGTTGTTACCGCTACCTCGTCCAGCTCTTGAGGACAACGTGTTGTGTTAACAATATGTGTTGCAGTTATGAGTGATCGACTTAAATAAGTGTTTGTATTTGTCGTAGTCGGGTCGTCCCCGGTTACTACAACATCATCGGCACAACCAACACCTACAAAAATGCCTACCATTAAGGTTAGAGCAACAAGTGAATAAAGTTTCAAAGATTTGTTCATTGGACAATGTTAGTAAAAAAACTCGATTGTCATTTCACGCCACATACAACTAATGATTCTACTTCAAGTAGTTCACCTTCGCTCTCAAAAGGAGGCTCAGGCACGAGCTCTGAGCGAATGCGCGAAAAACCTGCTCAACTAGGTACTCATTTAATTTGGTCGCCTCGGAAATCATCAGTTCCGAGTAGTCAAAACCGTAATAGGTAAGATCTGGTTCGATTTTGAATAGCTCGTGAACAAACGCACCATTGCCCATACCAATCTCCAAAACTTTTGCATTTGGGACCATTTTTAACTCACCGATTGTATTGCGATTTAAGCGTTCATTTCCATCATTCATGAACTTGGCAATTTGTAATCCATTCTCACCGGTTGGTTTCTGTAATTGCCGAGCTATTTCTTGGTACTCTTCGGTTTTATCCACGCTTTTTCTTTTTGCTCGATTTAGCAAGTGGATTAAATTGGATACAGAGATCTATCCAATGCTCTAGGTCACTTTCTCTGTCAATGCCTACCGGCGATACGAATACATAACCTTTCATGGGACGACCGGTAAAATCCATGGGGCGACATCCGTGCTTACCAGCGTTCTCCTCCTGTAGATCTTCTCCAACACGCGCCATCAAATCATCCTTCACAATTCCTACACACATCTTATCGTTAACCATAAAGCAAAGTCCTCCCATCATTTTCTTTTCTTCAAAATGTATGTGCTTCTCCATCAGATTCCTGCGAATTCGTTCCGCTAAGTGCTCGTTGTACGCCATTTACCAAAGATAAACAAAGCGCTAATCGACCAGGTCCCCTTCAAATATTTTTATGGGTCGTGATGATGTAATCTGCTTCTTTTGATTTGGTGAGAGTTGATTGAATTCCACTTGAAACTCCTTTTCGGCCATATCGTTGTAAACCATCTTATAGGCTGATTTTATCTCGTCGTACGCTTTTACATACGCGGGATAACTGGTTTGAACATGGCTTCTTAGCTCAACTTGAATTTGACCATTACCAACCAAGAGTTTGTATAACTCAGTATCAATTTCACCAAGACTAATGCGCTTGGAATTGATTTGAACTTGATCTTGTTGGTTTAACAAGATCTGCACTTGGGTTAGAGGCCTTCCGGACTTCACGGCTTCCTTGGGTGGAAGCAGGGCCGTCACCCCTTGCTCATCCTCCATTTGTGTAGTTACCAGAAAAAAAATTAGCAATAGCATGGCGATATCAGCCAGCGCACTTTGCGGTTGTGGAACCTTGTTTCGTTTTCTAAACATACTTCAATGACGAGTCAACCAATGAAATCATGATGTTGCTTAGGGTGAGATTTGATGAACGGAAATTCTTGTTTAACCAGCGGTAATGCTAAAATGACATCGAAACGCTTGTCTTACTTGTCGAATCTCTTAATTTCGTGACACCAAAATTTATCTTTAGTTACGATTATGAAACGATTTTTACTGATGGCATTTGGTGTAACTCTAGTGAGTGCACTTGGATTTGCCCAATGCGACGAACTTTACTTCTCAGAGTACATTGAAGGTTCTAGCAACAACAAAGCAATTGAAATTTACAACCCTACCAACGCTAGTGTAGACTTAAGCGACTATGCTGTGGTAAGACTCAATGGTGGAAGCTCAAGCCCAGACACCTTTGGAATGAGTGGTATGCTCGCGGCAAATGATGTATACATCATCGCCAACCCAAGTGCTGATGCTGCAATTTTAGCCGCAGCAGACACCACAGGAAGTGCTACTTACTACAATGGGGACGACGCGCTTTCTCTGATAAACATGAGCACGAAAACCATTCTTGATGTTTTCGGAACCCCTGGTACAGATCCGGGATCATCATGGACTATAGGTTCTGGTGCATCTAAAGAGTACACACTAGTTCGAAAATCAGGTATCAAGGCTGGACAGTTAAACTGGACAAATGGAGTGAACGAGTGGGATGTTTACCCTCAAAACACTTTCTCATACTTAGGTTCACACACCTCTGACTGCTACGTTCCAGCAAGCCCTGAAATCGGTTTTGCGACAAGCGGCATTGCAGTGATGGAGAATGCAGGAACAGTAAATGTTTCTGTTTCTATTTCAAATCCATCTTCAACGATGGACGCTACCGTTGATGTTTATGTGACCGGTGGTTCTGCTGTGAGTGGAACGGATTACACGGCTACAACTCCTCAAACTTTGACATTTGCCAAAGGTTCTACTGCGGATCAAACGTATACCATTACGTTAACCGATAACATGGATGCTGCAATTGATAAGACCATCCAGTTGAAGTTGAGAAATGCGACCAACGCAGATCTTACAAAAGATTCTTCCTTCTTCGTTACGATTGAAAACGACGATTACTGGAAAACGAAGATTGTAAACGTAAAAGAAAACGACGCTGACTTTGTACCTAAGTACGACAAAGTGAAAGTTGAAGTTACAGGTATCGTTTACGGTCCTGACTACGATGGAAACGCAGGAATCTCTTTCACAATCATCGATTCAACAGCAGGGGTTAACATCTTTAACTTCCGCGATGTTTCAGACTATGTTGTAACGGAAGGTGACGAGATTACAGTTCGAGGTGAGATGACTCACTACAACGGATTGATTGAAGTATTTGCAGACAGCATCAAGGTTGAAAGCCAAAACAATACGCTTAAAGACCCAGTGGTTGTAATGAAGCCAAGTGAAGAAACGGAGTCTGATTTCATCGAAATTAGAAAAGTTTGGATTGCTGACACTACCACAGTATGGCCTAACAATGGAAACGTAGACATCACTAATGGAACAGATACGTTCCAATTACGCGTAGATCGTGATGTA
>CAJXLR010000061.1 GCA_913056425.1 uncultured Bacteroidota bacterium | reverse complement strand
TCCGATCTTAGCATTGGTCTGATAAAATACTCAGATATGCCATTTGCAGTTTCTGCATGTGATATTGTTACCTGCAATAGCAGGCAGGATACAGCAAATTGGGCTGGGTGCAAAGACGTATTAGAAGGTATGGCTTGCGGAACACCTGATTTATTCCCTCCTTTTTTCCAATCTTTTAGAGAATTTAGCTTGTTCCTCATTTTCGAATCGAACCCACCACGGAAAGAATTGAACGAATTCGAACAGTACGTCGTTGGATCACACATGCAATTTCTAAACTAACTAGTTGTTCCTTTCATGTTATTGTTTTCGATTCTCTCGTACAATCTAAAGTATTGAACATTTTGTCTGATTTGAATTTCAGATCACAACAAATTGATTGTCTTTTCACAGCTTTCAAATTCTACTTTACTCAAATTATAGAATCAAAAGGATTTCTTTTTCAGAGATTATTGACTGCTATTCAATTTCATCAAACTCTTCCACATCCTTCATTGAAGTTACCTAGCTTAGCTCGCAAAAGACTCTTGCGCAAAAGATTCAAATTTCACTTTGGCAAAGGTATTTGTTCCCGAAGTCTTCCACGATTCAACGGAGACTTGATTTCCAAAGTTGAACAAATTATTTATTCCCCTGCAGGTGCTGAATTTGTGAAATTAGTGGATTCAATATCGTCTGGACAAAAGGTTACGCTGGATAATTTCCAGACCATCTTATCACATAATTGATTTACAAGATGCCGCACGATCGCAAGCAGTGTGACGTTTGCAATAAACTTGTTTCGAGAGCCAATTTCGTTCGTCACACTAAAACTCATCAACATCGATGTCCAAATTGTCCCAAGACATTTGGAAAATCAACGAAATTGCAATATCATATTGCAACAAAACATGGAGCAAATCGTGCGAAGTCATTCGTTTGCAGAGTGTGTCATCAATCTTTCCATACTTTTCATCAACTATCTTTCCACAATCGTTCCCAACATCAAAACTATCCTTCAACCTCCAACGTCAACAATGAAATAGACCTGAGTGGCTTTAACTCCGATCCAAATCTCTTGAGTGAAATACGAACTGTACATTTTCTTACAGACTCAAAAATCCAAACAAGTAGGAAAATTGTGTATAATTTCAGACTGAATTCACTAGATGAAAAGTTCATTGAAGACAAATTGGACTTTATTCATTCTGAACTTCCATGTGCAGCAAAACTCAACTTTTCGTTCGGATTCGTCTTGCAAAACATTCAAAACCTTGGCGAGTTCCGATACTATCACGCTGAGAATAATAATCCCGTTTTTCATTTGCCAGTCATATTTTCCACCTTAGAAGACTTAGAATTTATCAAGGATCGTTATGAAGATGAGAACGTCTTCGACAGTATTATTCAACAGCGTCCGGACACAAAATGGCGATTTTATTGTGTGACTAATGTCACTTTCTTTGTTTATCTGATGCCTCGAGTTGCACTTGGGTGTACTGAAGTAGAGCTACCCAATGCTTTGATTCGGAATAAGAGTGTTAAATGCTTCCTCTCTGACAGTCATAGCAACCCGTATCACGACAATTTGTGTCTTTTTCGTGCTATCGCATTCGATCTTCATGGGAGTGAGAGCTTGTCGAGTAATACTCTTCGATATTTCACTTCGTTCTTGAGCGAAAGTGGGCATGATGCCCTTGATTTCCCTGGTGTTTCGCCGGAGGAAATTCCCCTAGTAGAAAAGATTACATCAGTCAACTTAAACATGTATTCTTTGTATTACAATGAAGAAGGCTTGCTACTTGGGGAACTCACGAAGAAGTGCAGGACTTTTCGAGAAACAACTATCTCTAGTTCAATACAACAACCACGTGTGTTGGGTCAGCAACATCAACATTCTCTTGAAAAATTTTAGATGTCACAACTGTGACAAATATTTCACAAAGAGTACTCTGTTGAATCGTCATTTGCTGAGTTGTGATGACAAAGTTAAACATACTCATCCTAATGGACCGTACAAACTCAGAGAAACAATTTTCGAGAAACTGGAGGATATCAACATTCATGTGGAGAAGGAGCGATGTTTGTTCCAAAATTTGGCTGTGTTTGATTTTGAAGCTCTCGCCGTTCCACAAGAAAGCAACACTTCCAATCAGGAGATAGCTCTCAGTAGATAACATGGATAGCTCGCCATGTTCCAATAAGCGTGGCTATTTCATCGAATCTTTGCGATCAACCGATTTTTATCTGCTCAAGTGATCCCAAAGAACTTGTCAGCCAATTTGGCGATGAGCTCAAGAAGTTATCCGAAAAGAGTGCATTGCAATATAGAGAATTGTTCAAAAACGAACTCGAAGAGATTGCGGAACGTGTCAACATACTAATAGAAAAACTTCCTAGAAGAAAAAAACGACAACCTACAAATGATGATCTTCTAGATGAAGCTCACGAAGACGACAACGAAGACATTGATGATGAAGACATTCAGGATAATCCCAATCTCATGTGTTTGTTTCAGGAAAAGGAAACACTCACTCGAGTTGGTCTGGAGTTGGAAAAGTACTGTGATTATCTCCCTGTATTTGGATTCAACAGTTCGAAGTACGATCTCAATACACAGGATTCTTCGGATGATTTGAACGAACACGTGGCTTCGGTAACAAATGTGAGCACGGATGCCTCCAACCTCGAACGCATCAATCGATGGAATTGTGCCATAAGGATGTATGCGGAACGTCCATTCTTGGGACACGGTCCTGGAACGTATATGTTCTTGTACGCACCGTATCAAAAACCTTCTGAGAAAACCATCATTTCCACCAATGGCGGAAACAGGGGGAATGCGCATAGCGAATACTTAGGTCCATTGGCGGAATCTGGCACTTTTGGACTGCTCACCTTCATGGGAATCATCATCACGGTTATTGTGGTTAGTGTAAATTCATACCAACGGTTAGATAATGACCGATTAAAAGGACTGCTGCGCGTGGCCTTTTTGGGACTGATTACCTATTATCTGCATGGATTCTTGAACAACTTCTTGGACATGGATAAGGCGAGTGCTCCGTTCTGGGGTTTTACTGCAATGATCAGCTGCTTATCTCTTGTATCGCGCCGGTCAGAAGGTGTTAAAGGGGCGTAAATAGATCTACAATCTGACATAAATTCTACCCTGAGACGCGCGGAATTGTTCCAAAGCAATGCACTCTACAGATTAAATAAGCCTGTAAGCGATTGTTAAATAGACATTTGACTTCTTTTGGAATCAGCTTTACGTTTAGGTAACATTTCTTTGAAAACACTTGGTTTTGTCTGAAGGAAAGTGCAATTTTAGAGCTACTTAACATTCGTTTAACAAAAACAGGTACAATGAAAAACAAGTTTTTACTCGTTTGGTCCTTTCTAATTGCATTTAGCGCTACTGCTTTTGCACAGAATGAGCCAGAGAAAGGCGAGGTGCCAGAACTTCCAGATGTTTTCGAACAATTGGAAGAGGTAGTAGTAACTGCCGGTGGTATCGCTCGTGAAAAAAAGGCCCTAGGTTTCGGCGTAGAGGAAGTAAAAGGTGCTTCTATCAAGGAATCAGGTGAATCAAACATCGTTAGTGGTATCTCTGCTAAGGTGAGTGGTGTTCAAGTAACCAACTCATCGGGTGCTGCTGGTGCTGCTTCGTACATCAAGATTCGTGGTAACGCAACGTTTACTGCGAACGACAACCAGCCTTTGATGGTTGTTGATGGTGTGCCAATTGACAACTCTCAAATCGCAACTTCAGATTTGCGTGCGGGTGTTGCAAACTCAAACCGTGCAATTGATATCAACCCAGACGACATCGAGACTATCTCGGTACTTAAGGGTGGTGCAGCTGCAGCACTTTACGGTACTCGTGGTGCGAACGGTGTAATTCTTATTACTACTAAGAAGGGTTCTTACGGAGAAGATTTCTCTGTAAACGTAAGCTCTTCTATGGAGATTTCTCAGGTGAACAAAATGCCTGAGGTACAGAACAAGTATTCGCAAGGTTACTTCGGTACATATGGTGGTGGTACTTCAAACCCATTCTCATGGGGTCCAGCTCTAGCCGACTTAGGTTACGATGCTGACGGTAACATTACTCAGGATGCTACTGGTGGTGTAACACCTTACGATCACTCTTCGTTCTTCCAAAACGGTAGAAGATTGAACAACTCGTTGACACTTTCAGGTGGTGGTAAAGCAAGTTCTTACTACTTGTCTATCGCAAACTTGCAAGACGACGGTATCGTTCCATTGAACACTTTCGATCGTACAACTATTCGTTTGACAGGTTCAGGTCAGATTTCAACTAACTTGAAAGCGACTGCTTCTTTGGCTTACACTAACTCAGGTGGTTACCGTGTTCAGCAGGGTTCTAACACATCTGGTTTGATGCTAGGTTTGTTGCGTACTCCTCCAACATTTGACAACTCAAACGGTGCAACAGATCCAACAGATCCAGCTGCATTTATGAACGCAGATGGTTCTCAGAGAAACTACCGCGCGGGTGGTGGTTATGATAACCCATACTGGACGATTAACATGAACCCATTCACGGATCAAGTAAACCGTCTGTTTGGTTACACTAAATTCGACTGGTCACCAGTTGAAGGTCTATTGGTAAGCTACCGTTACGGTGTTGACCAGTACTCTGATGCTCGTAAGCAGATCATCTCTATCAACTCTCGTACGTTCCCAGGCGGTTCTATTTCTGACGAAATCTACACTGTGAAGGAGCAAAACCACGATCTTACTGCTCGTTACAGCATGGACTTAGGTCCTATCGGTGCAAACTTCTTCGGAGGCTTCAACGCTAACCAGCGTGATCGTAAGTACGTTAGCGCTTACGGTTCTGGTTTGACATTGCCAAACTTCTACAACATGAGCAACGCACAAAGCCAGTTCGCATACGAAGGAACAACAGGTCGTCGTTTGTGGGGTGTGTACGGTGAAGCGCAGTTTGACTACGCTGACTGGGCATACTTGACATTGACTGCACGTCGTGACCAAGCGTCTACGTTCGGTAACGTTGCAACGCCTATCATCTACCCATCGGCTTCTTTGTCGTTGATTTTAACTGAGGCATTGAACATTGAAAGTGACGTGTTGAACTTTGCAAAATTGCGTTTGTCTTCTGCCAAAGTAGGTTCTGAGCCTTCTTTCGCTTCTAACGCAACTTACTTCAACCAAGCCGGTGTTGGTTCAGGTTGGATCAACGGTATTAGCTTCCCTTACTTAGGTGCTACTGGTTTTACCCAGAGCAACACTTTGGGTAACCCAGACCTACGTCCTGAGTTTACTGTAACTAACGAGATTGGTGCTGAATTCCGCTTGTTCCAAAACAAGATTAGCGCTGACGTTACATTATACGAGCAGCGTTCAGAAGACTTGATCGTAGCTGTACCAGTTGCAGGTTCTTCAGGTTTTACAAGCACGTTTATGAATGCAGGTACTATGACAAACACTGGTGTTGAACTTCAGTTGAACGCTAGCCTAGTAGATACTAAAGACTTCACATTCGATGCTGGTATGACATTTACTCGTAACCGTAACGTAGTTGAGAAATTGGCTGACGGTGTAGACGTAATTGGTCTTCCATGGGGATTCTTCGGTGCTAACCAACGTCTAGTTGTTGGTGAAGCATACGGTACGCTTTACGGTGATGACTGGGCTCGTGACGAGGCTGGTAACGCATTGGTTGATGCAAACGGATACCCAATCTACTCTTCAACTGAAGTTGTAGTAGGTAACCCTAACCCAGATTACTTGATGGGTATTACTTCAAACGCTACGTACAAGAACTGGAGCTTCAACATGCTTTGGGACATCCGTCAAGGTGGTGACATCTGGAACGGTACTCGTGGTGCATTGTACTACTTCGGTACTCACATTGATACTGACGTTCACCCAAGTGGTGCAGGTCGTGGTGAGACATTTGTTTGGGAAGATGTTGTAATGGGTAACAGTGGTGTTTACGCTCCTGGTACTGTTGACGCTGACGGTAACGATATTAGCGGTCAGCCTAACACAACTCCTATCTTGAACGATATCGATTCTTACGCTCTAGGTCCACTATCAGGATTTACAGGTGCTTCTCGTCCATTCATTGAGGACGGTAGCTGGGTTCGTCTAAGAAACATCGGTGTGAGCTACAAGTTCGACGCTGATGCGATTAGCGCAACTAAACTTAAAGGTTTAACTGTAGGTGTAAGCGGACGTAATATCTTCTTGAGAACTCCTTACCGTGGTGTAGATCCAGAAACTAACCTTTCAGGTGCTACAAACAGCCAGGGTGCGGATTACTTCAACATGCCTAACACTATGGGTGTAATCTTCAGCTTGAAGGCTAACCTTTAAAAAATAAAGCATTATGAAAATTAAATCATTAGCAATTTTAGCGGTAGCCGCAGTTGGGTTTACTGCTTGTTCAGATGCATGGTTGGAAGAGTACAAACTCGATCAAAACCGTCCTTCTGACGTAAGTATGGAGGTTCTTCTTCCTTCTGCTCAGGCCTCTTACGGTATGACGCAGGGTGATGTATTGCCTCGCTTGACTAGCATTTTTATGCAGCAAATGACTGGTACGGATCGTCAATCTTTGGCGCACAACCGTTACGCACAGATTGGTGAAGGTGATTTCAACACTCCTTGGAATAACTCTTACGCTGGTGGTCTTTACGATCTTAAATTGATCATGGACAAAGCAGCGGAAGCAAATGCTCCAGCATACGAAGGTGTTGCTCAAATCATGACGGCAATGTACTTGGGAGTTCTAACGGATCACTTCGGTGATATTCCTTACTCTGATGCATTGCAAGGTGCTGATAAATTGAAAGCTGAATACGACAGCCAACAAGATATCTACGCTACAATCTTCTCTTTATTGGCTGACGGTAAAGCGAACTTGTTGGAGCCTTCTGATGTAATGCCAGGTGGCGACGATTTGATCCACGGTGGTGATTTGGCAGCTTGGGCTGCTACTGCTGACGGTCTACGTGCTCGTTACTTGAATCACTTGAGCAAAACTTCTCAGTACAATGCTGCTGATGTAGTATCTGCTTGTGATGACGCAATCAACGGTGGTGTATACTGTACAATCGGCTTCGAAGCTGCATTGAACCAGAATCCTTGGTACCAGTTTACTGTTATTGATCGTGCTGGTTACATCAGCCAGTTCGGTACTATGTACGATATGATGGAGGCATCTTCTGATCCACGTCTAACGTTGTACCGTTCTGCAGATAGCTTGACTATGCCAGTATTGGGTGGTGCTACTTCACCACTACCAATCGTAACTCCATTCGAGATTATGTTTGTTAAGGCTGAAGCTCAGTTGGCAGGTGGTGACGCTACTAGCGCACGTGCTACTCTAGAAGCAGCTATCGAATCAAACATGACTTGGTTGGGTGTTGATGCAGCGGATATCGCAACGTATGTTGGTGCATTGTCAACTACTACTGACCTAGAGTTGATCATGAACGAGAAGTACGTAGCTATGTTCTCAACTGGTGAGTCTTGGACTGACTGGAGAAGAACTGGTTTCCCTGCACTAAGTGCTCCTGATGGTGCAAACCTTAGCGGTATGCCACGCAGAATGCCTTACCCAGAAGGTGAGTACTTGTACAACGCAGATAACGTACCATTCCCAATTACATCTACACCAGATGTTAAGTTTGGGGTAGACGCTTCACAACGTCTATGGTGGGATATGTAATCCTATAGATCAATAGATCGAAATATTAGCCCCCAGGCGCTCAGCGCCTGGGGGCTTTTTGTTGTTTCCAATTATTCTTTATTCCATTAGCAAAGCAAATGACAATGATAATTTTTGGAAATGCTTAGAAATATTGGCAACTTAGTAGGATTAACATTCGTTTAACAAAAACAGGTACAATGAAAAACAAATTGTCACTGTGGTCAGTACTACTATTCGTACTATCAGTAAACTTCGCTGTTGCACAGTCGGTTTCTGGTGTCGTTAGTGATGCTGCTTCAGGTGAACCGTTACCAGGTGTGGCGGTTGCACAGAAGGGGACCAACAACGCAACTTTGACTGATTTTGACGGGAAATTCTCGTTGACTGCAGAGAAAGGGGCAACATTGGTTTTCTCTTCAATGGGTATGGAGACCCAAGAAGTAGTTGCTTCTTCGGATTTCCTACAAGTTTCAATGGAGGCTGCTGCTAGTCAACTTGATGAAGTTGTTGTAACCGCTTTGGGTATCTCTCGTGAGAAGAAGTCCCTAGGTTATGCAACTCAAGAAGTTGATGGAGCGG
>CAJXLR010000060.1 GCA_913056425.1 uncultured Bacteroidota bacterium | reverse complement strand
AATTCAACAGTTGCTTTCTCAGACTCGAGTTCCGCAACCGCCTCATCCATCTCCACATAGTCGCCGTCTTCTTTTAGCCACTGACTAATTGTTACTTCCGTCACGGATTCTCCAACAGAAGGTATTTTAAGCTCTAAAGCCATAATTTTTTATTAAGTCGCAAATTTATGAATACCGAGGTAAAACCGAGGTTTAGGTAAACAACAAATTAATATCCAAATTGGTTACTTCATGGACTATCAGATATAACATCTTAGATTAGCACCAAAACACAGAATGAATAGTCAAGATATATACGAAATGGTTCGTTCGCTTCAAAAGCGAGGGGTAAACCATGCCGTTATATCCCCGGGAAGCAGGAACTTTCCAATTATTCAGGCATTGGTATCCACTTCAGACATGACGCTCCATGAGGTTATCGACGAGCGGTCGGCGGGTTATCATGCCATTGGGTTAAGTATAGCCACAGATCAACCCACCATCATTACATGTACCAGTGGGACCGCGGCTCTCAACTATTACCCTGCGATTGCCGAAGCGTTTTACGCAGAAGTGCCACTTATTGTTCTGACCGCTGATAGACCGCCAGAAGCAATTGACAATTGGGAAGGACAGAGTGTCCGACAAAAGAATGTGTTCACGTCGCATACTGTGAAATCCTTCCATATAGATCCTGGAACTTCGGTTTCGGTGTTACAGTGCAAGGCTGAGGAAGCATATCGATTGAGTATCCAAAAAGCAGGTCCTGTTCACATAAACATAGCATTTCGCGAGCCGTTTTACGATAGAATTGAAATCAGTAAAAACAGCACCAAATCTCATTTGCCACGGGATAAGAATAGTAAGGATGATACGCAGCAACTATTAAGGTTCTTACCTGAGGATGGGAAATTACTGTGGTTAAATGGTCATGATCGGTCGGCAGGTCCATATGTGCAAACAGAAAACGTACTTCAACTTTCGGATGTGCTGTCAAACAAAATGCAAACCATCAATCACTGGGAGGCTGTTTTACCGGCGAAGAAGCAGTATTTACCTTCTGTGATTATCACAACCGGAACCTACTTTGTTTCAAAGCAACTGCGAAACTGGCTTAAACCAAACAAAGAGCTGGTGCACGTGCACCTAGGGAGTCGCGAAGTTTTACCCACTCCTTTCGGCACAAATCCAATTCAATTAAATCTGGATTATCAGGAAGCCATCCAACTGGTGGATAGAAGTTTAACCGATTCCTATCGATCAATATGGGAAGAGTTGGGCTTTGAAGAGAGTTATGAAAGAATCTCAGCTGATCATCATACTGAAATAAAACTCATGGAGGCGCTTTATGAGAATCTACCATCCAACAGCCACTTACACTTAGCTAACTCAACAACGGTGCGCAACGCAGCAATGCTCCGACGTAGATTCGACATACGACATTTGGGGAACAGGGGCACGAGTGGAATTGATGGAGGCACCAGCACTGCGGTTGGTTATGCATCAGCCACAGAAGAACCGGTCTTCCTATTTACCGGTGACTTGGCGTTTTTGTATGATATAAATGGACTTTGGCGCACTAACTTACCCCAAAACCTCAAGATTGTAGTTTTTAACAACTTTGGTGGCGGTATTTTTGAACTGATTGACGGCCCAGATAACTACCCTGAGACCCTAAAATGGCAGGTTACAGCTCACAATAAATCTGTTGAGGATTTGACTAAAGCGATGGGAGTTGAAACGTTTAAGATTACAGCTGAATCTGATAAAGAAATCATTGATAATTTCTTTGACTACGATGGTTGTTCCGTTCTTGAGATAGAGACGAGTCGGGACGAAAATAAAAGCTATCTAAACGACCTTAAACGCGCTTTGCGCAGGTAACATGAGTAACGATTTTACACATTTAGATGAAAACAACAACCCGATGATGGTTGATGTAGGAAATAAGCAAATAACAAAGCGTACCGCTGTAGCAGAGTCGACAATTGTCTTACCACATGAAGTACTGAACTTGCTGCATAACGATGAAATTGCAACCAAGAAAGGACCGGTGTTTCAGACGGCAATACTTGCAGGAATTATGGCGGCAAAGCGCACGTCGGAATTAATTCCTTTGTGCCACCCGCTTGCATTGAATAAATGTGATGTAAACATTGACGTGGTGGACAAACATGTAGTTGTTCAATGCACGGTTTCGTGTAATGGCAAAACTGGTGTGGAAATGGAGGCTCTTACCGGTGCTTCTGTCGCAGCACTTACCATCTACGATATGTGCAAAGCCTTTAGTCACGATATCGTTATCGAAAAGACTCAACTTGTTGCAAAATCCGGAGGCAAAAGCGATTTTAATCGGGATGGCGCATAAAAAACATACAGCTTTAACGAGACCCCAACTGGGAGGTCGTGTGCGCAACGAAATTGCATTCGTAGGTGCCCAGTGCGGTCTAATCCAAGAAACGGTGCGCAACTTGGTGCCAGAACTTGCTACTCGGTATAGTGTCGAATACATGGATGCGGATCATGGATACTTTGATAATCCGGTTAAGAATGAATATTTAGATGCTGGTTTCGAGGACTATATCGCAAACCAGCAGGTTCAAGAGACGCTAGTAAAATTGCCTAGAAACGATTTTGACAACAAAATTCAAGGACTACAGCGTGATTGGCTATTCGTGAATGGTAACCACTTTCAGGCGGAGGCTCAGGTAGTTTTTTTGCAAGCATCTAAGCGCAAGTCACTTGAAAAACGTTTGGATCAGTGCACAAATATTGTCGCTTTTGTTGTGGTCGATGATGAAGAAAGCTTAGACCTGTTCTCAAACAAAGCAGATATTCCAACATTCAATATAGACGATCGGAACGGGTTGAGGGAAACGTTGAAGTCGTACATGAATTCCAAAAGTCCTGGTCTCAAGGGATTGATTCTAGCCGGTGGAAAAAGTGTGCGAATGGGCCAAGATAAGGCGCAGTTAACCTACAATGGTAAGACAGCGATAGAGCGAGTTGCTGATTTGATGCGGACTCAACAGATCGAACCTTTTCTCAGCGTTCGGTCTGAAGACCCTGATAATTCATTACCTCAAGTCACAGATACATTTTTAAATCTTGGTCCGATGGGTGCGATTTTGTCTGCACTACAGACCGACCCGAATTCCGCGTGGTTTGTCGTAGCGTGTGATCTCCCACTATTAGATGAGGAAACCATCAACCAGATTGTCGCAAACCGTTCACCAAGGTCAGTAGCAACCGCATTCCTCAACCACGAAACTGGCTTTGCAGAACCATTAATTACCATCTGGGAGCCCAAAGCTTATCATAAAATGCTATCGTTCTTAGCCCTTGGATATTCTTGCCCACGAAAGGTCTTAATCAATTCAGATACAAGGCTTATCGAACCAAAAGACCCAAGACGATTGATGAATGTAAACACACCGGAAGATTACAAAGCAGCTTTGGCACAACTTCAGCATGAGCAATAAATACATTCGGCAAATAATTCTCTCAGAGATAGGAGTAGTTGGCCAGCAAAAGTTGACTGATGCTCGTGTGCTGGTGATAGGATGCGGAGGATTGGGAAGTCCTGTAGCCGATTATTTAGTCCGTGCAGGGATTGGGACTGTGGGCTTGGTTGATAACGACATTATCGACGAGACAAATCTTCACAGACAAATCTTATTTACCGGAGAAGATATTGGAAAGTCAAAGGTGGACGTGGCGAAGCAACGCTTAGTTCAGGTTAACAAACAGGTGAAGATTAATGCGATAAACAAGCGAGTCACAGAGTCGAATATCTCTGAAATCGCCACAGACTATGATATGGTCGTAGATGGGTCGGATAATTTCCGAACTCGATATGCGGTAAATGATTACTGCAAGCAAGAGAACAAACCTTTGGTTTACGGGGCAGTAAACAAATGGGAAGGCCAGTTAACGGTTTTTCATCACAAGGGTGGTCCGGGATTACGTGACTTGTTCCCAGAGATGCCAGAACCGGGCACGATCGAGAACTGTGAGGAAGCCGGGGTGGCAGGACCATTGCCCGGAATGATTGGCTCTTACATGGCACTGGAAGTTATTAAACTGATATGTGATGTAGGAGAAGTTTTGTCCGGGAGGTTGATGTTAATTGACGGGCTGTATGGAGATGTGCAGTTCATTCGCTACGGGGCAATTGCAAAGCCTCAAACGATTAAATCGAAGTCGGATGTCATTGATGAAGTGGATTGGAATACGTTTCGTGAAAAATGGGAGGGAATTGCTGAATTGATAGATGTTCGCACCATCGAAGAGCGAATCATGAACGACAAAGGAGGTATTCATGTACCTTCTAACGAAATAGAAACTTGGTTGCTTGATTTTGAAAATGATAAACCCTTGGCCTTTTACTGTGCAACCGGTTTGCGCGCATATGGTGCAGCAAGACTGGCTCAATCCCGCGGAATCAAGTCGATTGTTGTGATTTAGACGAGGCTACTTCTTCTTTCGCTTGTCTTTTGGTTTTAGATCTTCTTCAATTAATGAATTCCAATCGTAGGGATTTTCTGCACTCAGGTCAATTGTCTCCTCGTAGGTGCTTTTGTCGATTACTTGCTCTGGAATTTCATAGCCCAGCAATAGCTCGATTTCATCTAGAAGGTCTTGTTCGTCTTTACTGCAGAATGAGAGCGCAGAACCTTTGTTTTTTCCTCTTCCGGTACGCCCAATTCGGTGAATGTACTGTTCCGGGTTCTCGGGCAGATCGTAGTTAATTACAATATCCACTCCCGGTATGTCGATACCTCTTGCCGTTACATCGGTAGCAATAAGCAATCGTACCTTTTTGGATGAAAACGCCTGAAGTGCATCCTTACGCTCACTATCGGTTTTGTCGCTATGAATACTGTAGGCACTTATATCTACCCTACCCATCGCTTTAAGAACTCGTTCTGCTCGCACCTTAGTTCGCACAAAGCACAGAATCTTACTCTCCGGGTAATCATTATACACGCGCTCGAGAAAGAAGCGTTTGTCGTCCATTTCAACCCGCACAACGTGGTGGGTGACGTTTTTTGAAACCGGGTTTTTGGGCGAAACTTGGATGCGAATTGGATTGCGCACAATATCGTAAGCCAAGCGCTTTATACGCTGGTTAATGGTTGCGGAGAAGAACAAGGTCTGTCGCTTCTGTGGCAGATGGCGCAACAGGTCTTTAATGTCTTGTATAAAACCTAAATCCAGCATGTGGTCCGCTTCGTCTAGAACCAATATACGTACGTGATTAAGTACCAGGTGCCCTTGGGAACGCAAGTCGAACAGTCTGCCGGGTGTTGCGATTACTATATCAACTCCTGACTTTAGCGATTCGATTTGACCATCTTGGCTCACACCGCCATGCAGGCATAGTGTAGTTAGGTTCAACCCTTCTAATAGGCTTGTAAACACCCGTTCGAGTTGTTCAGCCAATTCGTGTGTGGGCGCGAGTACCACACAATGACAAGTGTTTTCGTCCGGTTTGCGGTTTAACTTCAGTAAGTTTTGGATTACAGGAATGGCGAACGCCGCTGTTTTACCCGTTCCTGTTTGCGCGATTGCTAATACATCTTCCCGTTTAAGAATTGGTCCAATGCATTTGTATTGAATATCGGTTGGGCGGGTAAACCCCATTGAAGCGATGTTATTCTTCAGTCGCTCTGATATTCGATACTCCGTGAAACGCATGTCGCAAAGGTAGGTGTTTACGGGTGCGCAGAAACCCAAACCTCCCCATTCTCAAGAAATTCCTTTTTCCAGATAGGAACTGTTTCTTTAAGTGTGTCGATGGCAAACCTACAAGCGTCGAATGCGGCTACGCGATGCGCAGATCCGACACCGATGATTACAGGGACCTCTTGAATTTTGAGTTCGCCTACTCGATGATAGATCGCGATGTTGTTGATATCAAATTGCTCCAAAGCTCGATCTGCGATTTTTTCCATCTCTTTGATGGCCATGGCTTCATAGGACTCAAAAAATAAATGTGTGACAGACTCACCTTTGGTGGCGTTGCGAACCGTGCCTATGAAATAATCCTCCGCGCCGTTTTCGTCTGCTCGGATAAAACGGATGACCTCGTTCAGGTTTAGTGGACTACTCGATATTTTTATTTTTTTTCTCAATTCGTGCAACAAATATTCTAATGTCTCGTTCTAACCCTGGAAAAGGCAAAACTCGTGCTAACACTATTAATCATGTACGCGATTCGCAAGGCGATAATCGCAAAGTAATCAACCTCCGCTCACCGGCGGAATTAGGGCTACTACATCACTTTCAATTAACCGTTTATCATCGGTCGCATATTCTTCATTAACTGCAATGGCAAGGCTCTTAAGTTTTTCCATTTTGGGGTATTTAGAAATAACGTATTGACGCAATTCGCCAACGGTTAACGCCAAATTGCTAGGTACTTCAAGCGACCTGCTTCCAATAATGTCTTTGGTGATACCAAATGTGAGAACTTTCATATAGCCAGTTTAATGAGCATTCGAATTGAGGCAAAGATAACCAGTAGACCTGTGAGCTTTCGAACGGATGTTTGGGTGAGTTTAGTAACCGTTAAACGTGATCCAATTTGACCACCAATAAAGACGGCAATTAACAAAGGCCAAATGTCGAAAAGAGAATTGGTGTGAGACTTTACTTGCATCTGTCCGGCTAAGCCGGCAAGGGAGTTGACTAGGATGAAGAAACTTGCGGTTGCCGCAATTAGTTTTGGACTACCCCATTTGCTGAGGTGTAAAATAGGTGAGAGGAAGATTCCGCCACCAATGCCTACTAAACCGGATACAAGTCCAATTACGGCTCCTAATATCCCGTGAAACCACATAGGTTTTTTGGTCGCTTCACTTCGGTCTGCAGGCTTAACAAACACCAAAACACCCGCTAAGAACAATGTAATGCCAAGGAGAAGGTAGAATGGTGTAACATCCAATTGAATCGTGCCACCAATGAATGCTGCAGGAACGCTTAGAAGTACAAATGGGAATACGCGCTTCCAGTCGATAATCTTGTGCTTTATAAAATGATAAATTCCTCCACTAACTACGATTAGGTTGCAGCACAATGCGATGAATCTTAGACTGCTGGGCTCATAGTTAAAGAATGATAGTATTGCTATGTATCCGGAACCACCTCCAAAACCAACAGATGCATAGATTAGTGCAATGATTCCGAAAAGAATAACTTTCATGCTTAGTTGTCACGCTTTTCGAACGTTTCTTCCTTCTTGAGTCGAACACGCCTAACAATTAAAGCTATTGTAATTATAGCTAAGCCAGCCCAGATTGCTATTTGAATGGTTAAAGCAAGTTTGGTAAACCAATCCATTATTTGAGTTTTACAGCGGTTCCGTATGCTAAGATCTCAGCAGTTCCTTGCATAATCATGGCTGTCGTGAGGCGGACGTTTATGATCGCGTCTGCACCAAGTTGCTCGGCATCTTCAATCATACGTTGCATGGCTTGTTCCCTGCTTTCAGCTTGAAGTTTTGTATACTCTTCGATTTCTCCGCCAACCATATTCTTTAATCCGGCGAATATGTCACGTCCCAAATGTCGAGCTCGAACGGTACTTCCTCGGCATACACCGAGTATTTCAGATACTTCTTTATCGGGAATCTGCTCAGTTGTTGTGATTATCATAGAGCTAAGATAGTAAATGGGCGTTGAGAAACTATTTCTTCCGCGTGATAACGTAATCCAATAAACCGCGAAGAGCAGTATCATCACTTGTTGTGGGAAGCGAATCCAGTGATTCGAGTGCTTTTTGATGGTAGTTTTCTAGGTGCTCTTGAGCGTATGTTATACCGCCCAGTTCGTGAACCAAGCTGATGACTTTGGCTACTTGCTCCTTACTCTTTTTGTCCCTCTTGATGACGCGAATCATCATTTTTCGCGTAGAACTATCCGCTTGCTGTAGCGCGTGAATCAGCGGGAGAGTCATTTTCTTTTCTCGAATATCAATACCGGTTGGTTTCCCAACGTCGGAGGTGCCGTAATCAAACAAATCGTCTTTAATTTGGAAAGCGATTCCGGTGTAAAGTCCGAACTCAGCCATCTTTTTTACAACCTCCTCGGACTGTTGTGTCGAAGCTGCTCCAATTGAGCAACAGCTTGCAATCAGTGACGCTGTTTTCTTTGATATGATATCGTAGTATACCTCTTCGGTTATATCCAACCGACGGGCTTTCTCCATTTGTAGTAATTCACCTTCGCTCATTTCTTCAACCGCGGTAGATAGAATTTCCAGCATGTCGAAGTCTTTGTTCTTCAGTGACAGCAGCAGGCCTTTAGATAGCAGGTAATCACCTACAAGCACGGCAACTTTGTTCTTCCACAATGCATTGATGGAAAAGAATCCTCGCCGTTTATCGGCATCATCAACTACATCGTCGTGAACCAAGGTAGC
>CAJXLR010000059.1 GCA_913056425.1 uncultured Bacteroidota bacterium | reverse complement strand
CGATCTGCTGAGAACTGGAGGTGTGGGACGCTTATGAATTGGGATATTTCAACATCAACAACCAACAGTACGGCTGCAACCAAGGACAACATAAACATCGTCCGATTTACTCGTTTTGGTGATAGCCGACTTGGGGTGTGTGGGAGCTGGTACAGCGGATGTTTCATCAATAACGGCACCGATGCACAGTTTTACGTATCGGAACTAGACATTTCATTTGATTCAACCAGAAATTGGTACTACGGTGAAGGCTCACCTGCAACGAGCCAGTACGACTTTGAAACTGTTGCCACTCATGAGTTAGGCCACGGACATCAGCTTTCGCACGTAATCGATAAGACTAAGATTATGCACTATTCGCTGGGAAATGGCGAACGTAAAACGGTTTTACATCAAGACGATATAGATGGTGGGGTTTATGTACGCGACGCGAGTAAAGACACGCGCTTTTGCGGCCAGAATGCATACAAGGCAATTACCCAAGACGATTGCAACATCACTAAACCTAAAGCGGCTTTGGAGGTGAACATACAAACGCCTTGTCCGGGAACAACTGTCCGGTTTACGAATCGAACAGAAGGGAAGTTCACAAGCTTGGCTTGGGACTTTGGTGAAGACGCGTCAACTGCTTCTGCAACCGGCGCCGGACCGTATAGTCTATCCTATAGCACCTCCGGTGAAAAGACAATTACGCTTATAGCGACAAACGACTTTGGTAGTGATACGGCAACCTTAAAGCTGACTGTTCAACCCGGAACGCCAGATACTCCTACAACATTCACTACAGATACTGCGTGTACCGGTATGGGTCCTGAGTCGTATGAAATTGGTTCTGTAACCGATGCAACGTCATACACTTGGGCGCTCGCAAGTGGCGGTAGCATCAACGGGTCGAATGCAGATACATCTGTATTGGTTGACTGGACAACTGCGGGTGACCATACTCTTTCAGTAACTGCAAAGAACGCATGTGGTACAAGTGATCCACTCGACGTTGTTGTAACCGTGATTGACGCTGCAAATGCCGACTTTGATTATACGCAAGACGGACTTGAGTTCACGTTTACGAATAAGAGTACAAGTTACAACACTCAATCTTGGAATTTTGGTGATGGGAATACAGCGAATGAAGACAACCCAAGTCACGGCTATACAAGCCGAAAGGTCTATACGGTGGAATTGATTGTGAGCAATGTGTGCTCCGCAGATACAGTAGAGATGGATGTTGAAGCCAAGTTTAACGTGGGTCTAAATGACCTAACCGATTCGGGTGTATCAATCTATCCAAACCCGGTTACTTCAGATTTAACGGTTGAGGCACTTGAGAACTCAAGTCTGCATATATACGATGCATTAGGTAAATCCGTAATGGTCGTTGAGATTGAAAAAGGCGTAAGCAAGTTAAATCTAACTACCCTGGAATCGGGTGTATATCAAGTACAGATTCTAACTGCATCGGGTCAAAACGTGGGAGCATCGATCCTCAAGAAATAACCTTTAATCTTGCTCGGATTTCTCGGCGTAGTGGCTACCAACCAATAAGCCACCGAACATCGGTATAAGACCAACAACGAGGTAGACTACGAACAAGGTGCCGCCGTTTACGGCCAAGAAAACGATGAAGAAAGTACCTAAAATGAGTGCTGCGATACCAGTAACTAGCCTGTGCTTCCAGCCAAATAGCGATATGGCTAACATGATAAGCCATGGAAGTGCATTCGGGCTGTTTTTAAGCAATCCTTGAAAGGTGTTTTCTTCGGCACCAGAAAATAAGGCAAAAACGAATAGTAGCAGTGATATGAGAGTCAGTCCCCAAAGGGAAACTTGACCCAACAGCTTGATTGTTTTCATGGTATGAAGTTACCGATTTACCGTCTTTATCTTAAAAACGTAGTTTCGGTCGTACGTGCGCACATACAGATCGTTGTCCTTCTTAACAATGTATCTGGCTGCGTTCTTCAACATGATTTGATCAATAACTTCGCCGGTGTATCGGTTAAGCGTGTACAGGTAGTCGGGTTCCTTAGTAAAGCCGTACCCACAGAATACAAAATCATCCCAGACTACAAATGTTTGTGCGTTTGACATCAAGGACTCTGAGCGCCAAATCACATTCATGGTCTTTAGGTCGATACACGTGATGTATCCATTTTGCCCACAGGAGCTGTCGGAGTATGTGCGGTGATGGTGAGAAACGTACAAAGTATCGCGGATGCACTTTGCCCAACTTATGCTTTGTTGGGTGAAGACAAAAGGGTCATTGTGATTTCGCTTGTCTGCTTCCGATTGCGTGTACATCGTAAAATCAATGACCTTGATTACAGAATCGAGATCGGCATTTAACACTGCTAAGTAGCGAGCAAAGTTGTTAGACCCCGAATTCGTATAGGTTAGGAACTGGTAATTGGAGTCTGTTATGTGTTGCTGGATGCTTCCTTGGTCCAGATACTTGGGGATGGACTTATGTAAACTCTTGTAATACGGTGGTCTTCTTTCAGGATAGAACTTCCGATTAACTTTTAAGTTATTGAAAGTTAGCCACTTGTTGTCTTCAAAAACTCTGTGTGGTTCGTAACTCGTTCGCTCTAAGCTAATATACTTGGCAAGTTTCCCGGAGTCTAACACCGCACCTGTGAAAGAGGGCTTTGGCATAATGAACGGTGAAAACCGTTCGAGTTGAAGATTGGCCGCATAGTCCCACGTTTTGTCGTTGTACAACACAACCTTTTCACCAGTGGGTAGTTCTGCACGCCCTTTAACTTGGGCATAGCCAAAATGGCCTAGAAGTACTAGGACGACAAGAAGTAAGCTAGACCTCACTATCTGCTGTAGTTAGGCGCTTCTTTGGTAATGGTAATGTCGTGTGGATGGCTCTCGCGCATACCACTGTGGGTAATCTGGGTGAAGCTCGCTTCTTGCAAATCGCTAATTGTACGCGCGCCACAGTAACCCATACCTGCTCTTAATCCACCAACATACTGGTAAATAACTTCTGCCAATTGACCTTTATAAGGAACAGTACCAACGATACCCTCCGGAACGAGCTTTTGAATTCCTTCTTCAGCATCTTGGAAATAGCGGTCGGAGCTACCTTTTTTCATCGCTTCGATACTTCCCATTCCTCGGTACGACTTCACTTTACGACCTTCGTAAAAACTAGTCTCACCAGGTGATTCTTCCGTACCTGCGAATAACGATCCAGCCATGATGCAGTTTGCACCACCTACAATGGCTTTAACTAAATCTCCACTGTATCGAATTCCACCATCGGCGATAATGGGCACATCGTATTTTTTTGCAGCTTCAGCACATTGAATCACTGCGGAAAGTTGAGGAACCCCAATACCGGCAATGATTCGCGTAGTGCAAATTGACCCAGGACCTACGCCGACTTTCACAGCGTCGGCCCCCGCTTTAGCTAGGTGTTCAACGGCTTCTGCGGTTGCCACGTTTCCTACAATTACTTGTAAGTCTGGGTAAGCATTTTTTATTTTTTTGAGCTCGTCTACTACACCTTTCGAGTGTCCGTGAGCTGTATCCAATGTTATAACATCCACCTCTTCATTAACTAGAGCTTGTACCCGATCTAGCGTGTCTGCGGTTATACCAACCGCGGCGCCAACAAGTAATCTACCGTATGAGTCTTTTGCAGATATTGGGTGGTTTTTTACTTTTTCAATGTCCTTGAAGGTAATAAGTCCGATTAGGACGCCATTATCATTAACCACAGGAAGCTTTTCAATCTTGTGTCGCTGTAAGATTGTTTTGGCTTTTGTTAAATCTGTGTTCTCATCAGTTGTGATGAGGTTTTTCTTGGTCATTACATCCGAAATAGGCTTGCTCAAATCTTTTTCGAATCTCAAATCTCTGTTTGTAATGATACCTTCCAACACGCCGTCTTTGTTCGTTACCGGAATACCTCCAATCCGGTTGTCTTTCATGATTGAAAGTGCGTCGCTAAGTTTAGCACTGCCTTGAAGCGTAATTGGGTCTTTAATCATGCCGCTTTCAGAGCGCTTCACCTTCTTTACTTCAGCCGCTTGCTTAGCGATACTCATGTTTTTGTGGATGATGCCTATACCGCCTTCCCGAGCGATAGCAATGGCCAATCCACTTTCCGTAACTGTATCCATCGCCGCTGAGACGATAGGGATATTGATGTTAAGTTTTTTGGTAAGGCGAGTAGTTGTATCCACTTCTCGAGGTAAAACCTCAGAATAGCGTGGAAGCACGAGAACATCGTCGAACGTAAGGCCTTGATAAGAAACTTTGGAGTGGGAGTGATTAGACATGAGCAAATAATTAAGACGTGTTATTATTTGCCGTGCAAATATAAGCCATATCAATGATTCAATGAGATAATGATTTAATGTTTCAATGACGTGACAATCCGCATGTGAGACGAGGAAGCTCAACGGTTGGATGTTCTATACTAGCGCTGGGATAGATGCGTTTTGAGTGATTTGGTATGTTTTGGAGAAATTGTGAGGGAAAGCGAGTAGCCCCTCCTCGTTGAAAGCTACACATTATAAAACACGAATTCCACCTCAATCCCCACCCACCGCATCCCATTCACCCAGTGAAACATTTCTAATTCTAGAACTGCTTCTCGAGATCCAACTTCAACGTTCGGAGGATGATGCTCAATTTGTTTGGAGATTTGAGTTGAATGGTCGAGGGAACAGTATCAGCCCCTCCCCATCGAAAATTCGGCATTTTCCTAACTATTTGCCAGTCAAACCTCCTTGGGTGACTACCAACTCTCCACCCGCAATTTCCGGAAGTCGCACGCAGCGTTGGAAGTAGGGTAGAGATTCCTATTTTTGTCGCCACGCACTATGGCTATATATCAAACCAGTAAGCAAATCACCAAATTCACAATCAGCGGAATAATTGCCGTTTTTGTTGACTTTGCCGTTTACTACTCCCTCAGTAATATGATTGGCAACAGCGAAGAAGCTTTTGCCGGTGGGGTGGTTTGGAACGACGTTTACAAAGGTTTGGGTTTTATCGCCGGAACGTTTGTAACCTACAATCTCAATAAGTTCTGGACATGGCGTACCAACGATCGAAACAACAGTAGATTACTCAACTTTGGGATTCTTTACTTGATTTCGTTTGTGATAAACATCGGAATCAACAAGTACGGTCTACACATCTTTGGTGATGACGAAATTGCCTTATTGTTTACTCGCCACGGAGCAGACCCAAAGGTTTATTTCCCGTTTAAAACCGACAAACTGTTTGCGTTCTTCCTAGCCACTGCAGTATCGAGCGTGGTGAACTTTATAGGTCAAAAAATCTGGGTATTTAAAAGCAAGCCCGAAGAAGAGCAAGCTTAAAAGTCGAAGTGCTTCGGCCTATTTAGAATAGCATCGTAGATAACCGCTTGTCTCAAATCGATGTCCGGTCCATCCGGGTCCTCATCAATTTCATAAGCTTCGAAGCGTTCAAAAACGTGAGGGTGGTGTGAGTGTCGCGGAGTGTTTTCTAATGATACATACTTGGGAGTTTCCTCAACTTTCTTCACTTCTGCCTTAACCGGTTCAACTTTTGGAGCAGGTTTTGGCTCAGTAAGATCGCGTAGAATTTCTTCGAGGGTGCGTTCCGTTTTCTGAGGGCGCTGCTCTTGGCTTGCAGGTTGGGAAACAGGTCGTTTTGCCTTAGGCTTTTGCTTCTTGTCACCGGAGCCCCGGAAGACATAGTATAGGATTGTCCCTACAACCAATAAGATTTCGAATAATTCCATGGAAGCCCAAAGATAAGGGAGGAGGGTTTAATTCTGTTGTGTAAAGTTATTTTTTGTAGAACTTTGGCGCCAATGGATCGCGATTTTGAAATAGCACGCAGAACTGAGGAGCTAGTTCTGGGTTTGGGGACAAACGTTGGCGATAAATCTCGCAACCTGAGCATTGCTATACGCAAATTGGAAGAGGTATTTGGACCCGTTGTAGACGTGTCGCGTGTCTATCTTACAGCGCCTTGGGGAAAGACCGATCAAGATGATTTTCTAAATCAAGTCGCGGTTTTTAAAACCAATATCCGTCCGTCTATCGCGCTCGATACGATTATGCAAATCGAAGAAGAAATGGGGCGTGTGCGATTTGAGAAGTGGGGGCCGCGGTTAATCGACATTGATATTTTGCTTTATGGCCAGATCGTATATCAGTCCGATCTCCTTCAAATTCCCCACCCGTACATTCAAGATCGCGTATTTGTATTAGATCCACTGGCGGAGATTCGTCCCGATTTCAATCATCCATTACACGAGAAATCTGTGCGTACCTTATTGCAAGAACTGCAACAACGAGATGAGCAGAAGTAATTCAGTACACACGGCCTTGTATCTCTTTCCACCACTAGGATGGTGGCGTATGATAAATGGGAGATCCTCCCAGATAGATTTGGGTGAAAATTGGGTAAAACAAAGCCTGCGTTCACGATACGACTTGGTGGGCCCTAATGGTCCAATTAGTTTAAGTGTTCCAACAATTAAATCGACCCGTGGCAGACTGGTTGATGTTGAAATAAGCTACGTTCAAGATTGGGTTACGCAGCATATACGCAGTGTTCGAACAGCATATAACCGGTCACCGTTTTACGATTTTTACTGTCCGGAATATGAAGCGTTGTTGGAGAGCCGACCCATAACACTGGTTGATTTTAATCGAAGCGCTTTAAGCTGGTTGATGAAACGACTGGAGATCTCAGGTGAGATAGATTTCTCAGAAACGTACTTAGGTGAGCACGATAACTGGCAACAAAGCAGTGATGCGTATCAACAAGTGTTTGATGAACGACATGGATTTATGGAGGGATTAAGCGCGTTAGATGCCCTATTTAATCTTGGTCCGGAAGCCGGTCGATTGATCTACAAATCTCAAAGTTAGTCTCATTGAATCCTTAATTCATAGATCCAATGACTCATTGATCATATTTCCTCGTAAACGCCCATGTTGCTGAACTTTTCAATACGCTGAGCAACAAGTTCGTCTTCCGAAAGGTCTTTAAGCTCTTTGACCATACGCTTCAATTCTGTTTTGAGCGTTTTGAACATCGCTTCGGGATTGCTATGCGCACCACCGGTAGGCTCTTTGACGATTTTGTCGATGAGTCCGTTTGAGTGCATGTCGTTGGCAGTAAGTTTCAATGCTTCAGCGGCCTTCTCCTTAAAATCCCAGCTTCTCCACAGAATGGTAGAACAGTTTTCCGGCGAGATTACCGAATACCATGAATTTTCCAACATGGCAATGCGATCTCCAACACCAATACCCAGAGCACCTCCTGACGCACCTTCACCAATAACCACGCAGATAATTGGCACTTTAAGTACAGCCATTTCCATGAGGTTTTTGGCGATGGCTTCACCTTGACCACGCTCTTCAGCTTCAAGTCCCGGACTTGCACCCGGTGTATCGATAAGGGTGATGACCGGACGGTTAAACTTCTCGGCAAGCTTCATAAATCGAAGTGCCTTGCGATAGCCTTCCGGGTTAGCCATACCAAAGTTTCGGTACTGACGGTCTTTCGTATTTCTACCTTTTTGGTGACCTAGAATCATCACTGGCATATTGTCGATATGCGCGAATCCACCCACAATAGCTTTATCGTCGCCCACATTGCGATCGCCATGCAGTTCGATAAAGTTTTTGGTCATCCCGTTGATGTAGTCAAGGGTGTATGGTCTATCCGGGTGGCGAGATACTTGAACTTTCTGCCATCCGGTTAGGTCTTTATAAAGGCTCTTTCGAGTTTGTTCAATTTTCTTTTCGAGTTGCTCAATGGTATCGGTCATATCAACCTTTCCCTTCTCGTGCGTCGCTTGAGCCTTCTCGAGTTGTTCCATCAATTCCTCGATGGGCTTTTCAAAATCCAGTAACATCATGATGCCTGTTTTTTACGTTGAACTGGCAAAAGTACGAAAACCTGCTTCGCAATGTCCAATGTCGAACGCTCAATGTCCAGTTAGATCTCGACTGAGCATTGGATATTGCAAATTGAGCAATGTCTTTGGGCGGCTGCTCAAATCGCCGTCATTCTGAACCTCTGCCGCGCAGCAAGGAAGGTGACCTGTCTGCCTACAGGCAGGAGAATCTTCCCAAAGGATTCCGGTTTGTTCGGAAGATTCTTCAGTCGTTCCTAACGTCACTTCCTCAGAATGACGTCCGGGGTCAACGCCCAATGTCGAACGCTCAACTCTCAATTTTCAAGGAAGTCACTTGATCATTTGTTGTTGGATATTCGCCTGCCTGTCGGCATACAGGACATTCTCCATCGCGTCCCGCCAGGGACGGTGCGCGTTGGCCTATCTGATGGGCGAGGGTGTGCCGGGGAGAATCCGATACTGAGAATGAAAACCAACAAAAGTGCTTGCAATTCAATCAGCCGGTAGGCGGATTGCGTCTTTTGTT
>CAJXLR010000058.1 GCA_913056425.1 uncultured Bacteroidota bacterium | reverse complement strand
ATCAACAACTATTTCAATGCTTGCTATTGCAGCATTCACCTTGATGTTCTTGCAGTCTTGTAAAGAAGACAAAGAACCAGAGCCAGCACAAAACAATGAGTTTGTGGCTGACGACATGGCTTTTGCAGGATGGGATTCCTGGACCTTGGTCGACACCAAAAATGGTATTGACCCTGCATTGGGCGCAGCACACGCGGGCAATGACAGCACATCAGTTCGCAAAATCTATGTGAAAGATGGGCAAAAGCCTGTGGATGGTATGTACCCGGTAGGAACGCTAGTGGTAAAACACATGAAGAGCGACTCCATGGAAATGATTACTGCAATGGCTAAACGAGGTAACGATTTTGACCCGGCGAATAACGACAGGGAGTACTTCGTAATTATGGCTGACGGTTCAATCGTTGTGGACAATAAAATGACCATGCGAGGAAGCACAGGCCTAATGAACGGTATGTGTGTTGGCTGCCACAAATCAGCAACAACCGACTACATTTTTACGAACTAAAAGGTCCTGTTTTTCAACCTTTTCAGGGACGCCATAAGTTATATGGTGTCTAATTAGTCAAACGAAAAAGCTCCTACTGTAGGGGCTTTTTCTTTTGGTCGATTGTCATGGGTCATAAATAGACCTATCATTGTATGTCATGATTGAATTTGTTGAAGGCGATGTTGTAGAGTTGGCCCCCACACACGTGGTGATAAACGCCAATGGAATTGGATACTTCATTAATATTTCGTTGAACACGTACGAAGCATTCAATTCGAAGCAAAAACTGCTGGTGCTCACACACCAAGCTATCAAAGAAGACAGCCATACGCTTTACGGATTCCAGGACAAAACTGAACGCGAAGTATTCCGGAATTTAATTAGTGTTTCAGGTATTGGTCCGGCAACTGCGCGCATGGTTTTGTCATCATTAAGCCAACATGACATAATTGGTGCAATAATCAACGGAAACGTCCCGTTGTTAAAATCGATAAAAGGAATTGGCCCTAAAGCTGCACAGCGAATGATTCTCGAATTGAAAGACAAAATGACCAAACTTGGTGGATCCGTACAAGGAGAACTCACCGGCTCGTCGTCAAATCACACCGAGGCACTCGAAGCCCTTACCGCACTTGGTTTTGGCAGAAGTGCTGCTGAGAAGGCTTTACTTAGAACAAGCAAGGATCTTGGGTCTGGAGCATCTACCGAAGACCTCATTAAGAATTCACTCAAATTATTGTAGTTTTGTCGATTACACGAACAAATTCAAAGCGTATACAACACAGTTACTATCGAGATGTTTCGATACTTGATTATCGAACAAGTCGGACCCTTCAAAAAGAGCAATTTTGAGAAACTGTTTAAAGGTACTGTTGGCTTTGTTATTTGGTGTTTTGGCGTTCGCTCCTGCGAATGCTCAAACAACAACGGACTCCAAATCAAGTGATTCGTTGAAATATCCTATTCGGGATCGGAAACAAGGTGAACACACCCCCATAAAACAATTCGATTTTAAAGACCCGTCTAACATCAAGACGGAAGTCACTTATAATCCAAAGGATAAAACGTACACGCTTCAGAAAAAAATTGGAGATACGCCCATTGGTTCACCTCGAACCATGACCTTCGATGAGTATCTGAAATACAAACAAGACAACAGTCAGCAGGAGTACTTCAGAAAAAAATCTCAAGCGAACAACTTCGTACGAAGCAGTGGAATTTTACCGGATCTGTTTTTTGACCCAAAGCTCGCCAACGACATGTTTGGTGAAGGCCTCATTGATATCCGCCCAAGCGGTTCTGCCGAACTGATATTCGGTGGTAATTACAACCGAGTTGAGAATCCAAACTTCACAGCACGCCAGCAGAAAAACGGAAACTTCGACTTCAAGATGAAGATGCAAGTAAACGTTACGGGCCAGATTGGGGATCACATCAAAATCAACACAAACTACGACACCGAAGCAACCTTCGAGTTTGAGAACCAAACGGGGCTAAACTGGCAAGGGAAGCCTAATGATATTTTGCAGTCTATCGAGCTAGGAAACGTAGCTCTCCCACTTAATGGAAGCCTTATTCAGGGTGGGCAAAGTTTGTTTGGCGTAAAGACCAAACTGCAGTTTGGTAAGCTTACCATGACTACCATCGCCACACAACAAAAAGGCGAAACTCGTGAGACAGAGGTTAATGGTGGAGCTCAAGTAACCAAATTCAATATCCAAGCGAGTGACTATGATGTAAACCGTCACTATTTCTTAGGACAGTATTTCGCTGATAACTACGACCGCGCACTTTCCCGTTTACCGGTTATTCAGAGTAATGTGATTATCAACTACATCGAGGTATGGGTAACCAACCGTGCTTCGTCGTTTAGCAATACCGGAAATCTAATCGCCTTGTTGGACCTTGGTGAACCGACGCCGTTCAACAGTCAGTATCAAATCCCTCCAACAGATGGATTGCCGAACAACGAGGCAAACACACTCTATAACGAGGTTAGAAACAATCCGGATGTTTCGCGAAACAAATTGCAAGTGGGTGTGGAATATGTTGACTTAGCAAATGCACGCCAACTTAGACCGCAAGAGTATACCATGAATGCACAACTTGGTTACATTTCGTTGAACCAAGCACTCAACACAGACGAGGTGCTAGCTGTGGCCTATGAATACACCTACAACGGAAGAATTTATAAGGTAGGCGAATTTGCGCGTGACCGGCCACCAAATAGCCAGAACCCACCTACTCTACCGGTAAAAATGATTAAGTCGACCTTAATCAAAACCAACCTGCCTACTTGGAACTTGATGATGAAAAACATCTATTCCTTGGGTGCCTACAACATGCAAACCGAAGATTTCAGTTTCAATGTTGTTTACGCCGATGACAAAGGTGGTGGAGATTTAGGATACTTACCGGTTGAACCAAACGAATCGCAGTGGTATAGAAGACAATTGAACCAAGTGTTCAACTTGGACAATATGAACCGGCAATACGAACCAAAGCCGGATGGTATGTTCGACATCATCGAAGGTGTTACCATTCAAACGGCTCAAGGAAGAATCATCTTCCCAATGCGTGAACCGTTTGGTGATTTTACACGGGATCAGTTTAATGACCCGGTTGGCAGAAATGCAGATTATTACGCTTTCGACGCATTGTACGACTCCACGAAGTGGGATGCGGAACAGGATGTGGCACACGATAAGTTCTTCCTACGCGGTAGCTATAAAGGTTCGTCCAGTAACCAAATTAGGTTGCAATGTTTCAACGTACCAAAAGGATCTGTGCGCGTAACGGCCAACGGTTCGATGTTGAACGAAGGCACAGACTACATTGTTGACTACACCATCGGTATGGTTACCATCATTAATGAAGGTATCCTCGGATCCGGTGCCGTAATCAAGGCCACGTGTGAGAGTAACTCGCTCTTTAACCTCCAACAGAAAACGCTGGTGGGATCTAGGTTTGATTACAAAGTATCCGACAAACTCCTTTTGGGTGGTACCATTCTTCACTTAACCGAACGGCCGCTAACTCCTAAAACCAACATCGGTGAAGAGCCACTATTGAATACCATTTATGGTTTAGATGGCGCATATAACACCAAGTCACGAATGCTAACGCGTTGGGTTGATAAGCTTCCATTTATTGAAACCAAAGAAGAATCTTCGTTGGCACTTACTTGGGAGTTTGCACAGATTATACCGCACAAACCTCTGAGTATTGGAGACGCAGAGCGAGGGACATCGTTTATTGATGACTTTGAAGGTGCAGAAACACCGTACGAAATTAAGAACGTGGCACGATGGCATTTGGCCAGTGCTCCACAGTTCCAGCCCGATTTATTCCCCAATGCGGCTCAGGGAGATATTGGTGCAGAGAACGACCGCCGAGCATTGTTCACGTGGTATACGATTGACCCTGTTTTACAAAACGCTACGACTGGTGACCGAATGCCGGATCACCTGAAACAAGATGTTTTACAACGGTCTGGTCACTTTGTGCGACCAATACCATTTAACGAACCGTTCCCAACAAAGAACATTCAGCAACAGCAGGTTCGTACCATCCAAACGCTTGATCTTGCTTACTACCCAAATAAGAGAGGCCCGTATAACTACACGGTTGACAACTTAAACGTAGATGGAAGTCTTGCGAATCCAGAATCAAATTGGGCAGGTATTAGCCGACGAATTGAGAATACAGATTTTGAGGCGGCCAACTACGACTACATCGAAATTTGGATGATGGATCCATTTGTCTACGAAAAGGCAGAAGGCGGTCCAAAAAATACCGGTCAGCTCTACATAAACTTGGGTAGTGTTTCGGAGGACGTTTTGCCGGACAAGCGACGTTCGATGGAGAACGCTCTCCCTACGGCGAATTCCGCTACCACATCACCAGTTGAACAAACTGACTACGGTTTGGTAGGAACAATACAACCAATTGTTGATGGATTTGATAACGATCCGGACGCACGACCTGCACAAGACGTGGGATTGGATGGTTTGAGCGATGATTTGGAGCGTGACTTCTTTGCAGACAACTATCTGGCTGATGTAGAAGCGAAATACGGAACCAACTCCGTGGCGTATCAAAACGCATTCAACGACCCTTCAGGAGATAACTTCCAGCACCATCGTGATCCCGATTACGACGCAACAGAAACATCCATCTTACACAGATATTTGTACTACAAGCAACCGGATGGTAACTCTAATCTAGACCGTCTGCCGGATGGTACGCCACAGGCAAACACCACTTTCCCGGATGATGAGGACATCAACCAAGACAACACGCTCGACCAAATAGAAGAGTACTTCCAGTATAAAATTGACTTGAGCGCCGACGACTTAGTTGTGGGTCAAGGTTATGTAGCAGACTCGATTAAGGTATTTGCTGCACGTGAGGACGAAGGTGCTAAGCCAGACAGTATCACATACTACCAGTTAAAAATTCCAATTCGCGAATATCAAAAACGCGTGGGTGGTATCTCCAACTTCAAGTCAATCCGTTTCATGCGAATGTTCATGCACGGTTTCGAAGACAGCATCATCCTACGTATGTTGGAAATGCGCCTAATCCGAGCAGATTGGCGTCGTTACTTGAACAGTCTTAAATATCCACCAACTATTGGTGTACCACCGGATCCAACCGATCCAACCGAATTTGTGGTGAGTACGGTGAACATTGAAGAAAACAGTTTGCGTGTTCCTATCAAGTACGTGGAGCCCCCGGGGATTTCACGTGAGGTAGACCCAACTCAACCAACACAAGTACTCCAGAATGAGCAGTCGTTATCGTTACGCGTCTGTGGACTAGAAAAAGGAGACGCCCGTGGAGCCTTCAGGGTGACCGAGGTCGACATACGGAACTACGAAGAATTTAAGATGTTCTTGCACGCGGAAAACGGCAATGAACAATCGAACCTGCAGTACAAAGACGTTTGGGCGTTTGTGCGGATTGGTACCGATTTGGAGAACAACTACTACGAGTATCAAATGCCGCTTTTCATCACACCAAACGGAGCGGTTCTACAAGACGAGATTTGGCCGACCGGGAACAACATGGAGTTTAAGCTTCAAGACTTCTACAACCTCAAACTTGAGCGTGAAGAAGTAACAGGCTCTAAAACAGAAACCTATGAGAAGGTGAATGAAAAAGGCCACCGCTTGCGCGTTGTTGGTCTGCCGGATTTGAGTCAAGTACGAAGTATGATGCTGGGTGTCTTGCACCCAAATGAAAGCACTCAACCGGGTGACCTATGTTCCGAAGTTTGGTTCAACGAAATGCGTGTTACCGGTATTGCCAACCGAGGTGGTTGGGCAGCAACGGCGCGTATGGTTACGAAGTTGGCCGATTTTGCCCGTGTGAATGTTTCGGGTAACTACACAACCATCGGTTTTGGTGGTATCGATAAGACATTGAATGAGCGTAGCCTGGATCAATCGTTCCAGTATGATATTAGCGCCAACCTAGAACTAGGTAAGTTCTTCCCACAGAAATTCGGACTTTCAATCCCGATGTATATTGGATGGAACGAGAACTTCATCAACCCAAAATACTATCCGCTTAACCCGGACATCTTGTACAAGCAAGTGTTGGATAACGCTCGAACCACAGAAGAGCGCACCGAGATTCGAAATACGGCTCAAGACTACACCAGTAGGTACAGTTTAAACTTCACCAACGTGAAGAAGAACCGTATGGGCGGTGGCAAGATGCGTTTGTGGGATCCTGAGAACTTCAATGCTACGTACTCGTTCCAACGCATGTACAAGCGGAACCAGATTATTGAAGACAACTTTGTGAACACCACGCGTGCGAGCTTGGCCTATACATATGCCAGCAGACCAAAGCCGTGGACGCCGTTTAAGAAGAAGATTCGAAACAAGAAACTGAGCATGATTCGTGACTTTAATTGGACCATCATGCCAAGTAGCTTGAATGTTCAGTTTGATGTGGACCGACGATATGGTGAGTTGCAAAACCGAAGTAACGATGACTTTGATGCCATTGTTCCGCGTTTTTACGACAAGTCGTTTACCATGAAGCGAACCTATGGTGGCCGATGGAACTTCACGCGCAACCTGAAATTCAACTACAATAGTGTGGCCGATGCTTGGGTGGAAGAGCCGTTTGGTGCAATTACCACCGAGGAACAGCGCGATACCATCATGCAAAATATCCTGAAGTTGGGTACCATGCGTAACTTCAATCAGGTGATGGATGTGAACTATACGGTTCCGTTTAACAAGATTAGACCGCTTAGCTGGATAACAGCGAGTGCGAAGTATACGGCGAACTACAGTTGGACCATCGCCCCTCCTACCTTCCCTTCTATCGGTAATACGATTCAGAACAGCCAGTCGATTACCATGAACGGTAGATTGAACTTTACCTCGTTCTACAACCGAAACAAAACACTGCGTAAGTTCCTTACACGAACGTCTAAAGTGAAAAAGGTTAATGAAACGAGAAAAGGACCGGCTTCGGCCAAAAAAGGCGACGAGGATGAAGACGAAGACAAGAAAAAGAAAAAAGAAGGCCTCTCTCCTTTTGCAAAAGGTGTAGGCGCATTCTTCTTAATGGTGAAGCAAGCTCAGATTACATATACCGAAACTAACGGTACAACGCTTCCGGGTTTCAATCAAGACATCCAATATTTGGGTAGAAACTTTGATTTGGCCACACCAACTTGGCCGTTCATTCTTGGTTTGCAAGATCCGGAGTTGCGATACGATTTAGCTCGTAGAGGTTTCATGACCAACGACACGTTGCAGAACAACCGCTACATTGAATTGAGTGCGGTGAACATGACCGGTAGCGCTACGTTGGAGCCGTTTAGAAACTTCCGTATTAATTTGAACTTCACGAAGCGAACCAGCAATACACTTTCGAGTAACTTTAGATATGAAGAGTCTAGCCAGCGTTTTGAAGACCTCGGTTTACAACAAGTTGGTCAGTACACCATCTCGTTCTTCTCCTGGGCAACCGCGTTTGACAAGCTTGGCGATGTAACCACCAATTACGGGTCTGAGGCCTTTGATCAATTCAAGGCCAACCGTATGGATATAGCCCAACGATTGCAGCAGCAAGAGTTCAGCGAAGGATCAGGTAACGAGAGATTCCAAGATAGAATTGGTGAGTTAGATCCTACAACCGGTTTCCCAATTGGTTTCGGACAAACACAGCAAGACGTTATGCTGTTCTCGTTCTTGAGTGCGTACAGCGGCAAAGACGCTAAACTTTATGAGTTGAATCCGTTTAAACGACTCCCTGCTCCGGCATGGACGGTGAACTACAACGGTTTAAAAGATCTGTTCGGATTGAAGAAATACTTCACCAACATCAGCATCCAGCACGCCTACAACTCTACGTTGAACTTGAACAGTTACTTCAGTGAGTTGACCTACGGAAACGATACACTTACAGACTCGACTAACTTGAAGTCTGAGTTTACGTTCCAGCAAGGAGTATCCTTGGTAGAGCGTTTAACACCGGTGTTGGGTATAGACATAACCATGAAGAATGGTTTGACCTTGAAGCTTGAACACAAGCGCGATCGAAACATTACCATGTACATGAACACCTTCCAGATGATTGAACAACGAAATCAGGAATGGGTGATTGGTGCGGGTTTCGTAACCAAGGGAGTGCGACTGCCAATCAAGTATCGCGGTTCTAAGATTTACTTGGAGAACAACCTTAACTTCCGCTTCGACTTATCGATTCGCGACGGTATCACCGTGCGTAGAGATATCGAATTGGGTACCAACAGTGCTCAGGCCGGTAACCGAATCTTTACGATAAAGCCGAACATCGATTACAAGGTGAACGACAACATGAACTTGAGAATGTTCTACAACCGAACGCTTACTGAGCCGAAGAACTCTCAATCATTCCGTTCTGCGATTACCGACTTTGGGGTATCGTTGCGTTATACGATGCAGTAATTACTTCTTC